>CAXTOD010000471.1:0-2002 GCA_964245705.1 uncultured Acetobacteraceae bacterium | reverse complement strand
CGTCCACCAGATCATCGGCCACCGCGCGCATCCTCGGCCGCCGCGCGTTGCTGCCGCTGTGCCTCGCCGCCGGCGTGTGCACCGCGGCGCTGGCACAGGCTCCGGGACCGGCACTGCAGGCGGCGGTTGCCGGCTCGGCGCGCGACCCGGCCTTCGTCGCCCGCGATGCGGCGCGTCATCCGGGTCCCGAGCTCGCCTTCTTCGACGTCCGGCCGGACCAGAGCGTGGTCGAGATCTGGCCGTTCGGCGGCTACTGGACCGAGATCCTGGCGCCCTACCTGCACGACCACGGCACCTACACCGCCGCCCTGGAAGCACCGATGAAGCCGGACTCGCCGTTCGCGCGCCGCCTGGCTGCGCATCCTGAGCTCTACGGCCGGGTCCGCATCACCGAGGCCACCGGCAGCACCGACATCGCGCCGCCAGGCAGCGTCGACCGCGTGCTGACCTTCCGCAACCTGCACAACTGGATGAAGCGCGGCAACGCGCCGCAGATGCTGGCCTCGTTCTACCGCGCCCTGAAGCCCGGCGGCATCCTGGGGCTGGAGGAGCACCGCGGCAACCGCCACGTCGCCCAGGACCCGCAGGCCAGGGACGGCTACGTTAACCAGGACGCGGTGATCGCCATGGCGCAGGCCGCCGGCTTCAGGCTGGTCGCCAGCTCGGAGATCAACGCCAACCCGAAGGACACCGCGCAATGGCCGGCCGGGGTGTGGACCCTGCCGCCCACCTTCGCGCTGGGCGCCAAGGACCACGACCGCTACGTCGCAATCGGCGAGGGCGACAACATGGTGCTGACGTTCCGCAAGCCGTCCTAGCCGCGCCTAGCCGGACGGGCGGTAGCCGCACGAGGCGAGTGCCGCTCGCATGTGCTCCGGCGGCGGCGCCGTCGCCGACACCGGCGGGTCCAGCGGCAGGAACAGCGAGCGCGCCAGGAGGTGCAGCCGGGCGTTCCCGGTCCCGTAGACCGGGTCGCCCAGGACCGGACAGCCCAGCAGGGCGCAGTGCACCCGCGCCTGGTGGGTGCGGCCGGTCAGCAGGCGCAGCTCCAGCCAGGCGAGGCCGGACGCCCGGCCGAGCACGGTCCAGGCGGTGCGGGCCGGCTGCCCTTGCTGATCGGGCCGCATGTGCCAACCGGCGGAGGTGCTGTGCCGGACGAGCGGCCGGTCCACCAGGCCGGACGCCGCCGCCGGGCCGCCGGCCACCACCGCCCAGTAGGTCTTGACCGCCTGCCCCCCGGCAAAGCAGGCCTGGGCCTGCACGAGCGGCGCCTTGCGCAGCGCCACCAGCAGGCAGCCGGCGGTGTCGGCGTCCAGCCGGTGCGCGAGCCACGGCCCGTCGCGGCGCCGGCTCAGGGCCGGGAACCAGTCCTCGACGGAACTGCCGCCGCGCGGCCCGGCATGCACCGGCAGGCCGGCCGGCTTGTCCAGCACGACGAAGCGGCGGTCCTCGAACAGGACCGGCGGGATCAGGCCGCCGTCCTGCGTGTCGCCCCGCGGTCGAGGTCCGGCAGCAGCGCGGTGAGGATGCCGAGGGCCGGCAGGAACGCGCAGACGCCGTAGACGACGTCGATGCCGCGCGCGTCGGCGAGCAGGCCGAGCACTGCGGCACCCAGGCCGCCCATGCCGAAGGCCAGCCCGAAGAACAGGCCCGCCACCATGCCGACCCGTCCGGGCAGCAGCTCGGTGGCATAGACCAGGATGGCGGAGAACGCCGAGGACAGCACCAGCCCGATCACCACGCTCAGGGCCACCGTCCAGCCCAGCCCCACGTGCGGCAGGAGGAGGCTGAACGGCAGCACGCCCAGGATCGACGCCCAGATCACCCGCTTGCGCCCGATCCGGTCGCCCACCGGGCCGCCGATGAAGGTGCCGGCGGCGACCGCGCCCAGGAACACGAACAGGTCGGTCTGTGCTGCGGCGGTGGACAGCCCGAAGCGGTGGATCAGGTAGAAGATGTAGTAGCTGGTGAAGCTGGCCAGGTAGAAGTACTTGGAGAACAC
>CAXTOD010000470.1:0-2006 GCA_964245705.1 uncultured Acetobacteraceae bacterium | reverse complement strand
AGCCCGGTCAGGTACGGCAGCGGGTCGGGCTTGCTGCGCGCGATCTCCTCGCCCACCACCACCGTCGGCAGGTGGCGCCGCAGCCCCAGCACCGCCAGCATGTGCTCGGCATTGGCGCGTGGCGCGTTGGTCACCACGCCCACCTTCGCCCCCTGGCCCTCCGCCTCCTCGAGCAGCGCGGCCAGGCCCGCCAGCGGCTCAAGGTGGCCCGACTTCTCCCGGAACAGCACCTCCTTGCGGTCCGCGAGCTCGACGTGGCGCTTCCGGTCGAGGTCCGGGAACAGCCACTGCATGATCAGCGCGTTGGCGCCGCCCAGCACAGAGTGCTTGTACTGCTCGTGCGTCAGCGACCGCCCGGACTCGCCCAGCAGCGCGTTGAACGCGGCGAAGTGCACCGGATCGGTGTCGGCCAGCGTGCCGTCGAGGTCGAACAGCAGTCCCAGCATCACCCTCGTCTCCGCTCGTGCACCGCCAGCATAATGTCCCGCCCGGCCATCGTCATCCGCCGGTGCTGGCACCCACCCGCCGGTCCCGACCCCAGCGCGCCGTCCGGCCGGCAACGGCAGCCGCCGTCACCGCCCGTCGCCGTCCAGCTCCGTGATCACCGCGTCGAACGCCGCCATCGGCGCGAACTGCGCCGGCTTCACCTGGCCGAGCTTGCTGCTGTCCGCCACCAGGAACGACTGCACCGCCCGCCCCAGCACCGCCCGCTTCACCGGCACCTCGTGGAAGTGCGAGCAGCTCGCCCCGTGCGTCTCGTGCACGCCGCCGGCCGACACGAACGCCTTGTTGATCCCGAGCTGGTGCACGCTGCGCAGCGCGTCCTCGGAAAAGAACGTCGCCGATTCCGGGTGGAACAGCCCGCCCAGCACGAACAGCCGCGCCCGCGCCATCCGGCTCGCCGCCGCGGCGACGTTCAGCGCGTAGCACACCACCGTCACCGCCAGCTCCGCCGGGAGGGCCGCCATCAGGTGCGGCATGGTGGTGCCGCAATCGACGAAGATGGTGTCACCCGGCCGCACCAGCGCCGCCGCCCGGCGCCCCGCCTCCGCCTTGGCCTGCACGTGGCTGCCCTGCTCCACGTCCAGCGCGTAGCCGGAACCCCCGCGCGGCACGATGTAGCCGCCCAGCAGGTCGAACCCGGTCTCGCCCTCCGCCAGGTCGCGCCGCAGCGTCATGGTCGACACCGCCAGCGCCCGCGCGGCGTCGCCCAGCCGCAGCGCCCCGTCCTGCGCCGCCAGCAGGCGCAGCCGGTCCAGCCGGATCGCCCGGCGGTCGCGGGACCCGGTCGCGGCGGCCGGTCGCTGGTCCATCCTTCTCCCCGCCTCCTGTCCCGTCCGGGTTGACGCCCCGGCCCTCGATGTGACTAGACTACCAGATGTTACGATCTTAACAACCGATCGTGCCCATGCCGGTGCCAAGGAGCATCCTCCCCGTGCCCGACCTCATCGCCGGCCGCGCCCTGGCCCGGCTGATCGACCACACGATCCTGAAACCCGACGCCACCGAGGCGCAGGTCGCGCGGTTCTGCGACGAGGCCCTGGAGCATGGCTTCCGTTCCGTCTGCGTCAATTCCGTCCACGTGCCGTTCGTGGCCGCCCGGCTGCGCGGCAGCGACGTGCGCGTGTGCGCCGTGGTCGGCTTCCCGCTCGGCGCCATGCTGACCACGGCCAAGGCGGCCGAGACCGCCGCCGCAATCGCCGCCGGTGCCGAGGAGATCGACATGGTGATCCCGGTCGGCGCCCTGAAGGACGGCCGCCACCACGCCGTGCAGGCCGACATCGCCGCCGTGCGCGCCGCCTGCCCGGGCGCCGTGCTCAAGGTGATCATCGAGTGCTGCCTGCTTTCCGACGACGAGAAGCGCGCCGCCTGCCGCCTGTCCGCCGCCGCCGGCGCCGACTTCGTCAAGACCTCGACCGGCTTCTCCACCGGCGGCGCCACCGTCGCCGACGTCGCCCTGATGCGCGAGGCGGGGTTCTTCACCGTCTTCGACGGCATCGAGACGC
>CAXTOD010000469.1:0-2012 GCA_964245705.1 uncultured Acetobacteraceae bacterium | reverse complement strand
GGGCGGCGCCGGCCTGCCAGCAGAGCGCCGAGGCCAGCAGGCCGAACGCTCCCGTCATCGCCGTCCACGGACCGAGGCGCGCCGCCGCCGTCGCCAGGGCGGCGGCGGCGCACAAGGACGCCAGCAGGAGCAGGCGCAGCGAACCGTGCGGATGCTGCCGGAGGGCCGCCCCGCACAGCACCGCCATCAGCAGCGGGACGAGCAGCGGCATGATTCCCATGGGCGTGGACAGCATGAATCTGCAGCGCCCTTTAACGCGATTTTTCTGTTCAGCGCGCAATCGCTACCGGAGTTCCGCCGCCTGCCGGGGCTCTTTTGCCGGCCTGGCCGAGCGGCAGGCTCGTGCCGAGGCGGGCGCCGATCCACCGCGCGGCGCGTCGTCCGCCTTGTTCCGGGCCTGCAGGAGCGACTACAGCAGCAGGGCCGGCCGGTTCGTGGCCGGCCGGGAGGCTCCATGACCGTCCAGCACGACCTCGCCCCGTTGCATCGGATCGGCATCCTTGCGGCCGGCGTCGCGCTGGCGCTGCTGGCCGATCCGGATGCCGCCCGGGCCCTGCAGGACGGGTCCAGGTCGACCGCCACCGTTTCCAGCACGACCTCGCCCGCTCCGGACGAAAGCCTTACCGTGCTGGGCCGACGCCACCACTTCGAGGCCGCCCCCGTGCCGGGCGCGCCGCTCGGGCCGCCGCCGGACAAGCCGGGACCGCATCTGGGCCGCTACAAGATCTCCGGCGACCAGACCCAGAGGGACGGCTTCGACGCCCAGACCGGTGCCTTCATCGCGCCGTTCGGCACCGCCTACACCGGCGCCAGTCCGACCGCCGACGGGCTGGCCTCGCGGTTCGGACACTGAACAGAAGGGCAGGCTGGCGCGCCGGTATCGTTCAGGCCGGCTTGCTGATGAAGCTGGTGACGTAGGGCCGCAAGGCCTCGACGTCGAACAGCGGCTGCGGCGCGATCCCGGCCGTCCGGACGTTGCGCCGGTCGAAATGCCGGATCTGGCCGAGATACGGCGCGTAGTGGCGCAGCCGCTGCATCACCAGGTCGGCGAGCTTGTCGACCGGCCCCGCTCCGCCCGACGGTCCGGTTTCCGACTGGCCGATGGTCAGCCCCGACAGCGGCGACAGCGCGCTCAGCACGTCCACCAGCGGCAGCGGCGTGTCGCTGGTCAGGTGGAAGGCGTGGCCGAGGGTCGAGCGGCCGGCGTCCATGAGCTCCATCATCTCCATCACCACCGTGTCCACCGGGATCAGGTCCAGCGTCGAGCCGTCCGGTATCGGCAGCAGGATCACCTTGCCGCGCGTGCGCGGCAGCCGGCCCAGCGCCAGCATGGTTTCCACCACCTTGTAGAAGCCCGACATCGCGGACAGGCGGTAGGTGATGGAATGGCCGATGATGATGCTGGGGCGCAGGATGCGGAACGCGAGGCCGGTGCGGGCGCAGTGGTCGCGCACCAGCGCTTCGGCTTCCCACTTGCTTTCCTCGTAGGCGTTGCTGAAGCCGGGCGGCCGCTCGCTGACGGCGTCCTCCAGGATCTCGCCTTCGCGGTCGCCGGCGACGTAGGCGGTGCTGACGTAGTTGAACTCCGAGGCACCGAGCCGGCTGGCGGCGTCCAGCATGGTCCGCGTGCCGTCCACGTTGACGGCGCGCACGGCGTCGCGGTCGGACGGGCGGAACGACAGGTTGGCCGCGCAGTGCAGCACCCGGAGCGGCCGCCCGTCGCTGCCCTCGCGCCAGCGGCAAACGCCGTCGAGCCACGCGGCGGCCGGGTCGCCGACATCGCCGCACACTGCCCAGGCGCGCCCGATCGCCTCGCCGAGCCCGGCCGGGGCGTTGTTCAGGGGAAGGCTGCTGGCACCAACCCCGGCGAGATCTCCATCCGGGAAGGCAAGCTTGCCGACCGGTTTCCCGCCACTTTTCCTTCCGGTCAGGGGAGTGATCTCGCTGGCGTCGTGACGGAGGTCGGCAGTGGCGTCAGCAACGTCGCCGTTGGTGACGAGGTGCTCGGCTGG
>CAXTOD010000468.1:0-2020 GCA_964245705.1 uncultured Acetobacteraceae bacterium | reverse complement strand
CGCGCAGCACACCATTGTTCCAGCGTCGCCGTGGTGCTGTCGCCGCCTGCCAGCGCCGCCCGCAGCGCCGCGACCGGTCCCGGCTCGCCCCCCGACATGAAGCGGCCGCCTAGCCTTCGATCAGCGTGAAGTCCGCAACCCGGCTCAGCGTCCCCCGGACCCGCGACAACAGGCGCAGCCGGTTGCGACGCAGCGCCCCGTCCTCCGCGTTCACCGTCACCACATCGAAGAAGCGGTCGAGCGGCGCGCGCAGGGCCGCCATGGCCGTCATCGCGTCCTCGAAGCGCTCCGCCGCCATCGCCTCCCCGATCCGTGCGCTGGTATTGGCGAGCGCCGCGTCCAGGGCGGCCTCCTCCGCCTGTTCGAGCAGGGCCGGATCGACCGCGCCATCGTGCGGGCCGTCCTTCTTCTCCTCGATGCGCAGGATGTTGGCCGCGCGCTTTGCCGCCACCAGCAGGTTGCGCCCATCCTCGCCGCCGAGCAGGCCCGCCACCGCGTCCGTGCGCGCCAGCAGCCGGACCAAGTCCGGGTCCAGCCCCGCCGCCGACACCGCCGCCAGCACGTCGTGCCGCGCTCCGTCCGCGCGCAGCTGCACGCGCAGCCGTTCGGCGATGAAGCCGGGTAGCAGCTGGAGGTCGGCAGCCTCCGACAGCGGCGCCGGGTATCCAGCCGCCGCGTCGGCGAACAGCGCGTGGAGATCCAGGCGCAGCCGGTTCTCCCGCACGATCCGGATCACCCCCAGCGCCGCCCGCCGCAGCGCATACGGATCGCCGGACCCGCCCGGCTTCTCGCCGACGGCGAAGAAGCCCGCCAGCGTGTCGACCTTGTCCGCGAGCGCCACCGCCGCCGCCACCGGCGCGTCCGGCACCGCGTCGGCCGGGCCGCGCGGGCCGTAATGGTGGGCGACCGCTTCGGCCACTGCCGCCGCTTCGCCGTCGTGGCGGGCGTAGTAGCCGCCCATCACCCCTTGCAGCTCCGGGAACTCACCCACCATGCCCGTGGTCAGGTCCGCCTTTGCCAGCAGGCCGGCGCGCTCCGCCTGTGCCGCGTCCGCGCCGATCCGGTCCGCGACCATCCCGGCCAGGCGCGACAGCCGCTGCGCCCTGGCGCCCTGGCTGCCCAGCCTGGCGTGGAACGTCACCCCGTCCAGCGCCGGCACGCGGTCGGCAAGCCGCACCTTGCGGTCTGCGTCCCAGAAATGCCGCGCGTCGGCGAACCGCGCCCGCAGCACCCGCTCGTTGCCGGCGACGATGATCGCTCCGCCGTCCCGCGGCACCGTGTTGGCCACGAACGCGAACCGTGCCGCCGCCTGTCCGTCGCGGTCGCGCAGCGCGAAGTAGCGCTGGTTCACCCGCATCGACACCTGCATCACCTCCGGCGGCAGGTCCATGAACCCGGGATCGATCCGCCCGAGCAGCGCCACAGGCCATTCCACCAGGCCGGCCACCTCGTCCAGGAGCCCGTCATCCGGCACCACCGTCAGCCCGTCCGCCGCCGCCGCGGCCGCTATTCCCTCCGACACCAGCCGCCGCCGCTCCGACGCGTCCGCCACCACGTGCCGGCGCAGCAGCGACGCCTCCCAGTCCGTCGTTCCCGACACCGCGACCGCGCCCGGCGACAGGAACCGGTGCCCCTCGGTCAGGTTCGACGCGACCAGCCCGTGCCCGTCATCCGCACCCTCCGCCAACGTGAACGGCACCACCGCGCCATCCAGCAGGCACACGATCCGGCGCAGCGGCCTGACCCAGGTGAAGCCGCTGCTGCCGCCCCAGCGCATCGACTTCGGCCAGGCGAACCGGCGCAGCAGTCCCGGCATCGCGTCCGTCACCAGCGACGCCGCGTCCACCGCGTCTACCTGCCGGCGCAGCACCCAGAACCCGTTCTCGGACATGAGCGCCGAGCGGTCCGCGCCGTGCTTGCGCAGGAACCCCGCGATCGCCTGCTCCGGCGCGCCGTCGCGCGGCCCGCGCTCCACCACCTCGCTCGCCGGCACGCCCGCCGCCAACGCGAGCGAGGTGGT
>CAXTOD010000467.1:0-2025 GCA_964245705.1 uncultured Acetobacteraceae bacterium | reverse complement strand
GTCGGCGAGATCGTGGACGACTACGGCTGGGTCATCAGCATCCGCGGCACGCTCGACCAGGACCGCAAGGTCATCACCGGCACGGGCACGCTGGGGCCGACGCCCGAACCACTGTTCAGGCGCGCCTCCCTGCATCCGAGCAGCCCGTAGCATGGCCGACCGCGTCCGTCCGCCCGCCGTGGCCGACATGACCGGTCTGTCCTTGCGCAAGGTGCAGGAGATGGCGGCAGCCGGCCAGCTGCCCGGGGCGGCGAAGCTGGGCGGCGTCTGGACGTTCGACCCGGCGGCCGTGCGTGGCTGGATCCGACAGAAGGAGCTTGAGGCATGTCGCGCAGGCGGCGGGGGAACCTTTATATCCGCGGCGACACCTATTGGGGACGCATCACGATCGGTGGATGCGAGCATCGACGAAGCCTACGAACAGATAATCCGCGGGAGGCGGCGCGTCGGCTCAAGGACTGGCGGCTCAAGCTCGAGCGGTCGCAGTTCGGGGAAGGGGAGGCGCCTCGCTGGCGGGACGCCGTCGTCCGCTGGGCCCGGGAAGTCCTACCCGGGGCCGTGAAGCCGCAGGTGGCCCGGCGCTACCTGACCTCGGTCGCATCCCTCGAGGAGACGTTCGGCGAGCTCCGGGTCAACGAGATCACCAGCCGGCGGATCGCCGAGTACATCTCCCGTCGCACCGGCCGGGTGACCAACGCGACGATCCGCCGCGACCTGACGGCCCTGTCGCGGCTGCTGGCGAGCTGCATCGCCTGGGGGTGGATCACCGAGAACCCGGCCCGGAACTTCGACCGGACCATCATCCGGGAGCGGCGAGACCCGCACCAGGCGCCGGCGCCACGCGACCTGGAGACCGTGATCCAGGCCTGTCCCGACGGGATGGCGCGGGTGCTTCGCCTGCTCGAGGTGACGGGCATGCGCGAGGACGAGGCGGTCACGCTGGCAGCGGAGGAGGTCGACCGGGTCCGCAGGCAGATCCGCTTGATCCGGACCAAGACCAACCGGCCGCGCACGATTGCCTGGGTGACGCCCGGGGGCGATGCGACGCTGGCCCTGGCGGCCGGGGAGCCGGAGGGGGTTCTGTTCCGGAACAGGGCTGGCGATCCCTATGCCAACTTCGCCAGCAACTTCGGCCAGGTGATCCGGCGGGTGGCGGCCGAGGAGCAGGCGGCCGGCCGGCCGTTCCGGCGCTTCAGGGTGCACGACCTCCGGCACGGCTTCGCGATCCGGTGGCTGAAGGCGGGCGGGGACATCTATCGCCTGTCGCGGCACCTGGGGCATACTTCGGTGAAGACGACGGAGATCTACCTCGTCTCCCTAACGTCGGACGAGCTCGACGCCATACACGGCAACGGCACAAACGGCGGCACACCGGAAGACGAGAAGAACGACTAAGGGTTGATGCGGACCGGGCAAGGGTTTGACAAAGTTCCAAGTTCCGCGATCCGGACAGGTGGCCGAGTGGTTTAAGGCAGCGGTCTTGAAAACCGCCGTGGGTGCGAGCCCACCGTGGGTTCGAATCCCACCCTGTCCGCCAGCCCGTCGCGCCCGTGCCCTGCAACCCGTTCGCGACCGGACGCAGGAGATCGTCAACGAAATGCTCGGACAAAGGTCCGGCCGAAGCGGCACCCTCATCGGGCACCCGCCCGCGCCGTTCCGCCGGCCTTGATCTGCTGCTGCACCGGACCGGGGACGCGCTGCCGGCTGCGAAGCGGACGCCGTCCGCGATCAGCCCCAGGACGAAGGAACCATGAGCATGCCGGACCACGACGACTGGACCCGCGCCGCCCCGCTGCAGGCGCGGCGGCTGCTTCGCGCGGCGGGCTCCGGCACGCTCGCCACGGTCGACGACGGCCAGCCCTTCGCCTCGCTGGTGACGCCTGCGGTGGCGCCTGACGGCGCCCTGCTCCTGCTGCTGTCCGACCTGTCCGAGCACACCCGGCACCTGCACCGCGACCCGCGCTGCTCGGTGCTGGCGCTCGGCGAGCCGCAAGGGCCTAACCCGCAGACCACGCCCCGGGTGAC
>CAXTOD010000466.1:0-2033 GCA_964245705.1 uncultured Acetobacteraceae bacterium | reverse complement strand
GACACCTGCAGCACCGACGGCGCCCCGTTCTCGCGGGCGTAGTACAGGATGGCGTTGATGCTGCTGTCGAGCACCACGGTGTCGGTGACCTGCGTCGTCGGCCCGGCATGGGCGGTGTTGTACGGGGTCTGGTTGTCGTACAGGCTGAACCCGTCGTCGTGCGTGACGGTCAGCACCGTGCCGGCCGCCAGGTCGCCCAGCGTGATCTGGTACAGCGAGCCGTAGCCGTAGTTGCCAGCACTTCCGCTGGACGACAGGAAGCTCGCCTCGGTGCTGAAATTCGCGACGCTTGTTCCGTTGTAAAGGACCGGACCCGTGTTGGCCGCCTGGTAGTTCGAGATGTTGGCGGTGCTGAAGCCGAAGTCGCTGTTCAGGTCCCGCGTGGTGCTGTCGCCGAACGACAGCGGCCCGGTATAGGTGAAGTTGGCCGTTGTCGCGGTGTCGGAGCTGTTGGTGAAGCTCATGGCGCCGCGCACCGCGTCGAACGGGGTGCCGCTGGTCAGCTCGGTTTCCACCCGCATCGCGTACGACCCGGCCCGCGCCGTTCCGGCGAGCAGCGTGGACGCTGCCAGGACGGCCGCTGCCGCAACAATCGTCTTTCCGATCATGAACACTGTTTCCCTGCTGATACGATACGATCTTGCAAGGATCGTGCCCGCGGGAACAGCGAGCCATGTCAAAACGTTAGTGGAACGCATCCGGCGACATGTAAGGATTTCCGACGGATGGGCGGCATCGGGAACCGGCCAACGGTCCGCCGCCCACGCTTCCCTTGGCGCGCCTGGATCACGCGTGTGCCGGGCCTGCGGACCCGGACAACGCGGTCGGCACGCGGCGCTCAATCCTTCAGCGGGTCGTGCCCCCAGTTCATCAGCGACGCCCGCCAGCGGCTGTGCTCGATGTCGCCGGACGGCTTCTGCGCCAGGTGGCGGTGCACGTAGCCCACCACCTTCTTCATGTGCGCGTAGTCGTCCTCGGTCAGGTCGGCCGGCTTCTTGTGCCTGATCTCGACGATCCGGTGCCCTTCCTTATGGCCGACCGCCTCCGAGCCGCCGGCGCTCTTCTTGTTGGTCCCGTCCGCCCAGCCCACCGACTTCGACTCGTCGGTGTCCAGCCACTTCTCCAGGGCGGCGGGGGTCATGTTCACCACCGCCTTGAAGGACTTCGCGATCTCCGCCTGGTCGTCGTCCGCCATGGCACCCTCCCTTTGCTGCGCCGGAAACGACGATCCGGCCCGGAAGGTTCGCGGCCCTCCGCTCAGTTCCGCGTCCTGTCCACCAGCCGGTTCTTGCCGATCCACGGCATCATCGCCCTGAGCGTCTCGCCCACCTGCTCGATCTGGTGCGCGTTGACCCGCGCCCGCGTCGCCTTGAACCCCACCTGGCCCACCTTATTCTCCAGCAGCCAGTTGCGCGTGAAGGTGCCGCTCTGGATGTCGGCGAGCACCCGCTTCATCTCCGCCTTGGTCTCCGCCGTGACGATGCGCGGGCCCGTCACGTACTCGCCGTACTCCGCGGTGTTGGAGATCGAGTAGTTCATGTTGGCGATGCCGCCCTCGTAGATCAGGTCCACGATCAGCTTCACCTCGTGCAGGCACTCGAAATACGCCATCTCCGGCGCGTAGCCGCCCTCCACCAGCGTCTCGAACCCGGCCCGGATCAGCTCCACCAGGCCGCCGCACAGCACCGCCTGCTCGCCGAACAGGTCGGTCTCGCATTCCTCCTTGAAGGTGGTCTCGATGATGCCGGCGCGGCCGCCGCCGATGGCCGAGGCATAGGACAGGCCGAGGTCGTGCGCGTTGCCCGAGGCGTCCTGCGCGATGGCGATGAGGCAGGGGACGCCGCCGCCCTTCTGGTATTCCGACCGCACCGTGTGGCCTGGGCCCTTCGGGGCCACCATGAGGACGTCGATGTCCGGGCGCGGCTCGATCAGATTGAAGTGCACGTTGAGCCCGTGCGCGAAGAGAAGCGCCGCGCCGGCCTTCATGTTGGGAGCGAGCTCGGCCTTGTAGATGTCGGCCTGCAGTTCGTCCG
>CAXTOD010000465.1:0-2034 GCA_964245705.1 uncultured Acetobacteraceae bacterium | reverse complement strand
ATCGTGCACTATGCCAGCTCGGCGTTCGCTCCGGGCGCGGAGGCGGGCACGCCGGCCGCCACCGCGGGGGCGGCAGCCACGACGGACACCGTGGCGGCCACCGACACCACGCCGGCTCCGGCGAGCACGGAGGCCACGGTGCCTGCCGCGGCGGCCCCTGCGGCGCCGGAGGCCGCTCCGCTGCAATCCGTCGACGTGGGCGCGGTGCTGACTGCGCTCGACGCGCGGAAGGGCGGCGGCCTCAACTGGCAGAGCTCGATCGTCGACCTGTTGAAGCTGCTCGACCTCGACTCGAGCCTGGCCGCCCGGAAGACGCTGGCGGACGAGCTGGGCGTCCATGTCGGCGCGGACGGCACCGCGGAGGAGAACGTCGCCCTGCACAAGGCGGTGGTGCAGAAGCTGGCGGAGAACGGCGGCAGGATCCCGGCCGGCATGGGGAGCTGAGCCGTCCAGGCGGCGACGGAGGCCGTCGGACGCGGATCACGGGTCCAGGGTTGGCGTCGGCGGCAGCCCGGCCGTCCGGCCGCGCCCGGCCGCCAGCAGGTCGCGGATCTCGGCCAGCAGCCTCTCGCTCTCCGTCGGCGCCGGGGGCGCTTCGGTCTTCTCCTCGCGGACATGCATCCGGGTCAGCAGCTTCACCACCCAGAAGATCGCCAGGCCGACGATCAGGAACTGGATCACCGCGTTCAGGAACACGCCCACGTTGACGGTCGGCGAGCCGGCCTTCTGCGCCTCGGCCAGGGTCGCGTAGTGCGGGCCCTTCAGGGTGAAGAAGATGTTGGAGAAGTCGATGTTGCCGACCAGCAGGCCGATGAAGGGGGTGAAAATGTCCTTCACCAGGCTCTGCACGATGGTGGTGAAGGCGGCGCCGATGATGATGCCGACCGCCAGGTCCACCACGTTGCCGCGCATGATGAAGGAACGGAACTCGCCGATCCAGCCGGGGGTGTGCAGGGCGGGCGTCCTGCCGAGTATCCTGGTCGCCATGAGGGTCCTCCGTGAACGGTGTCGGGCGGAGCCTACAGGAACGGTGCCGATCTGAAACGGCGGGATGGCGCGACCAGCTCGTCCTGCGCCTGCACGATCATCGGCTCGCGCTGCCCCGACGCGGCGGTGCGCTCCAGCACGCCCCAGACCGCGCTCGTCGCCTGGTCCAGCGCCGCCGCCGGGTCGCCGAGCCGCAGGACGTGCAGCAGGAACAGCCCCGCGAGGAGGTCGCCGGCGCCGTTCACCTCCACGGGCAGGCGCGGCGTGCGCAGCAGCGCGGTTCCGCCGCTGCTGGCCAGCATCAGGTCGACGGCGTCGGGCGGGGTGTCCCGTGCCTCGACGCTGGTGACCAGCACCAGCGCCGGGCCTCCGGGACGCATCCGGGTCCGGAGCGCCTGCGCCGCCTCGGCGACGCGGCGCAGGGTCGGCGGCGGGTCGTGTCGCAGCGCCGGCACCAGCAGCTCCAGCTCGAACAGGTTGGGGGTCAGGATGTCGGCGGCGGCCACGGCGGCTGTCTGCAGCAGGGCCGCGACCTCCGGCCGGACGTAGAGCCCGCCGGCGCGGTCGCCCATCACCGGGTCGCAGCAGTACAGCGCGTCCGGGCGCAGGACCCGCACCCGCGCCACCGCGTCCAGCACCGCCCCGCCGGTGGCGGCCTCGCCGAGGTAGCCGGACAGCACCGCGTCGACCTGTCCCAGCACGCCGCGCGCGTCCAGGCCGGCGAGCAGGGCCGCGACCGCGGCGCCGTCGGTCACCCGGCCCGTGAAGCTGCCGTAGCCGGGATGGTTGGAGAACTGCACGGTGTTGATCGCCCACACCTCGGCGCCGAGCCGCTGCAACGGAAACAGCGCCGCCGCATTCCCCACATGCCCGTAGGTGACCCAGGACTGGACCGACAGGATGCTCATCGCGGGCGTCCGCCGTGCCGGTCGCCGAGCCGGGCAAAGGATGGTCCATGGTCCAGCGTCGCCGCCACCGCCTCGTCCTGCTCGCCGCCGGCCTGGCCGCGTCGGCTGCCGCCGTGCCGGCCCGGGGGCAGCCGGTGAC
>CAXTOD010000464.1:0-2034 GCA_964245705.1 uncultured Acetobacteraceae bacterium | reverse complement strand
CGAGAAGGCGGTGGCGGGCTTGGACTGAAAGAAACCGAAATTCTTGGCGAGCTCGGCGGGGATCAAATTGCGCAGCGATACATCGTTCACCAGCATCAGCAGCTTGATGTGCCTCGCCGCCGCGTCCGCGCCGGCGAGGCCACCGGTCAGGCCCGCAGCCGGTCCGGGATCGGCAGGCCGAGCCGGTCCGGGATGTCCCAGATCTCGCGCACGGTGCGGAGCGGCCTGAAGCCGGCCCTGAGGTAGGTCGGCAGGGCGCGGGGATGGTCGGCGGTGCAGGTGTTGACGCGCACGCTGCCGTTCTGGCTGGCGGCGCGGGCCAGCGCGACCGCGGCGGCCAACAAGCCGGGACCGGCGCCGGTGCCGATTGCGTGCGGCATCAGCCCGAAATAGCTGAGGTTGACATCGCGCCCGCTCCTGCCGTCCAGCTCGAAGAAGCCGGCCGGCTCGCCGTCGCGGTACAGCGCGTAGATGGCGGTCGCCGGGTCGGCCAGCAGCACGGCGATCTCCCCATCCGGGACGGTGCGGCGCAGCCACCAGCAATGGGCGCGGCCGACCGTGTCGTACAGGTAGCGGTAGAACCCGACGCTGGGACGCGCCACGCGCACCAGGGCGTCGCCGGGCGGCAGCGGCGGCGCCTGCACCGTTGTCCCCGGTTCGAGGCGCAGGAAGGTGACGTCGACCGCGATCCGCGTCGTCCGGTCGGACACAGCAGGCGGGACGGTCGTCATCGGCAGCGGCTTCCTGCGGGGGACGGCGGGACCACGGGACCGGCCGGGTCAGTCGTCCAGGAACGAGCGCAGCTTGCGGGAGCGGCTCGGATGCTTGAGCTTGCGCAGCGCCTTGGCCTCGATCTGGCGGATGCGCTCACGGGTGACGTTGAACTGCTGCCCGACCTCCTCCAGCGTGTGGTCGGTGTTCATGCCGATGCCGAAGCGCATGCGCAGCACCCGCTCCTCGCGCGGGGTGAGCGAGGACAGCACCCGGGTGGTGGCCTCGCGCAGGTTGGTCTGGATCGCGGCATCCAGCGGGATCACCGCGGTCTTGTCCTCGATGAAGTCGCCGAGGTGGCTGTCCTCCTCGTCGCCGATCGGCGTTTCCAGGGAGATCGGCTCCTTGGCGATCTTGAGCACCTTGCGCACCTTCTCGAGCGGCATGCCGAGCTTCTCGGCGAGCTCCTCCGGCGCCGGCTCGCGGCCGATCTCGTGCAGCATCTGGCGCGAGGTGCGCACCAGCTTGTTGATGGTCTCGATCATGTGCACGGGGATGCGGATCGTGCGCGCCTGGTCGGCGATCGAGCGGGTGATCGCCTGGCGGATCCACCAGGTGGCGTAGGTGGAGAACTTGTAGCCGCGGCGGTACTCGAACTTGTCCACCGCCTTCATCAGGCCGATGTTGCCCTCCTGGATCAGGTCCAGGAACTGCAGGCCGCGGTTGGTGTACTTCTTGGCGATGGAGATCACGAGCCGGAGGTTGGCCTCGATCATCTCCTTCTTGGCACGCGCGGAGTCGCGCTCGCCGCGCGAGACGGTGGCGTAGACGCGGCGGAACTCGCTGATCGGCAGCCCGGTGTCCTGCGCCACCTGCGCCACCTTGCTGCGCAGCTCGGTCACGTCGGGGGCGTGCTTGGCCACGAAGCTCTTCCATGCCTTGCCCGGCAGGGCAGACACGCTGTCCATCCAGCCGGGGTCCATCTCGTGGCCGCGATACTTGATGAGGAAGTCGTCGCGGCTGACCTTGGCGCTTTCGGCGTGGCGCAGCATGCGGCCCTCGAGGCCGTTCAGCAGCTGGCTGATCTGCTTGAGCTGGGTGACAAGCTCCTCGATCCGGTTGTTGTGCAGGCGGACCTGCTCGACCTTGGCGACCAGCTCGTCGCGCAGCTTCTCGTAGCTCTTCTCCGAGCGGTCCGACATCTCCTCGCCGGCGGTGAGGCTGTCGAGGCGCTTGCTCTGCACCTTGTGCAGCTTCTTGTAGAGGGTCTCGATCTCCTCGAACTGCAGCAGCACCTCGGGCTTGAGCTTCTCCTCCAGCGCC
>CAXTOD010000463.1:0-2057 GCA_964245705.1 uncultured Acetobacteraceae bacterium | reverse complement strand
GTCGAGGGGCTGCCGGACGGGCCGCTGCACGACGCACTGGCCCGTCTCGGCGGCCGCATCGCCGCCCGTGCCCGACGCTGATCCCCCCCATCCATCCGAACCGGAGCCCGTCCATGCCGATCCGCCGACGCCTGCTTCTCGCCGCGGCCCCGCTGCTGCTCGGCCGCAGGGCGCTCGCCCAGCAGGCCGACCCGCGCATGGCGGAGCGCGCCTATGGCAGCCCGGCCGCCCGGCTGGTGGTGCAGGAATGGTTCTCCCTCACCTGCACCCATTGCGCCCGCTTCGCGGACGCGGTGTTCCCCGCCGTGCAGGCGAAGCTGATCGACACCGGGCGGATCCGCTACGTGTTCCGCGACTTCCCGCTCGACCAGCTGGCGCTGGCCGCCGCCTGCCTCGCCCGGACGCTGCCGCCGGACCGCTACCTGCCCTTCGTCGAGACCCTGCTCGCCACCCAGGACGCATGGGCGTTCCGTCCCGACGCCGACCCGCTGGCGGCCCTCACCCGCCAGGCGACGCTGGCCGGGCTGTCCGCCGCCGACGCCCAGGCGGCGCTGGCCGATGACGGGCTGCGCCGGGCGATCCTGGCCGAGCAGGATGCAGGGCAGAAGCGCTACGCCATCCAGGGCACGCCGACCTTCGTGTTCGGCGCGGGCGTGATCGGGCCGATCGGCAGCTATGCCGACTTCGCCGGCGCCGTGGACAAGGCGCTGGCCGCCGCCGGCTGAGCGGTCCCTTGACGGTGCGGCGGTTTTGCCGGTTCTAGGCCGGGCTAACCGTGTCCATTGATCCGGAGAACTGCCGATGAGCCTGTCCCGCCGCACCCTGCTGCGCGCAGGCCTGCCCGCCCTTGCCGCGACCGGGATCCTCGGCGGCATCGGTCCCGCCGCGGCAGCGGACGATCCGCGCATGGCGGACCGCGTCCTGGGCAGCCCGACGGCCCGGCTGGTGGTGCAGGAATGGTTCTCCCTCACCTGCACCCATTGCGCCCGGTTCAGCCAGGTGGTGTTCCCCGAGGTCAAGGCGAAGCTGATCGACACCGGCCGGATCCGCTACGCGTATCACGACTTCCCGCTCGACCAGGTGGCGCTGACGGCGGCGATGGTCGCCCGGGCGCTGCCGGCGGAGCGCTACGAGCCGTTCGTGCAGTCGCTGTTCGCCAGCCAGGACCGGTGGGCGTTCTCGCAGACCAACGATCCGCAAACCGAGCTGGCCAAGATGGCGGCCTTGGCCGGCATGCTGCACGACGTTTTCCAGCGGACGGTCGACGACCAGACACTGCGCCAGGCGATCCTGGACGAGCAGAACGCGGGCCAGGCGAAGTACAAGATCGACAGCACCCCGTCCTTCATCTTCGGGAGCAGGCTGTACTCCGGCGAGATGGAGTACGACGCCTTTCTCAAGCAGGCGACCGACGCCGGGGCCTGACCACCCTCCGTGCCGGTCACGTTTTCCCGCCTGCGCGTCGCCGGGTTCAAGAGCTTCGCCGAGCCGGTTTCCATCGAGATCCTGCCGGGCCTGACGGGGATCGTCGGGCCGAACGGCTGCGGCAAGTCCAACGTGGTGGAAGCGCTACGCTGGGTGATGGGCGAGACCAGCGCCCGCGCGCTGCGGGGCGACGGGATGGACGACCTGATCTTCGCCGGCACCGCCGCCCGGCCGGCGCGCAACCTGGCCGAGGTGGTGCTGACGGTGGAGGACGCGGCCGGGCTGGCGCCGCCGCCGCATGACGGACACGAGCTGCAGGTCTGCCGGCGGATCGAGCGCGGCGCCGGCAGCGCGTACCGGATCAACGACCGCGAGGTCCGCGCCCGCGACGTGCAGACCCTGTTCGCCGACCTGTGCAGCGGCGCCCGCTCCTCCGCCCTGGTCAGCCAGAACCGGGTGGCGGCGATCGTGGCTGCCCGGCCGGAGGAGCGCCGCGCGATCCTGGAGGAGGCGGCCGGCATCACCGGGCTGCACGGCAGGCGGCACGAGGCGGAGCTCAAGCTGCGCGCCACGGAGGCCAACCTCCTGCGCGTCGACGACCTGCGCGCGGAGCTCGACGCCCGGGTGCAGGC
>CAXTOD010000462.1:0-2063 GCA_964245705.1 uncultured Acetobacteraceae bacterium | reverse complement strand
TCATGGACCAGACCAACCCGCTGTCGGAGGTGACGCACAAGCGCCGCCTGTCGGCGCTCGGCCCGGGCGGTTTGACGCGCGAGCGCGCCGGCTTCGAGGTGCGCGACGTGCACCCGACGCATTACGGCCGCATCTGTCCGATCGAGACTCCCGAGGGCCCGAACATCGGCCTGATCAACAGCCTCGCCACCTACGCCAAGGTGAACAAGTACGGCTTCATCGAGACGCCGTATCGCCTGGTCAAGGAGGGGGCGCTGCAGGACGGCTGGAAGTACCTCTCGGCGATGGAGGAGGAGAAGCTGGTCGTGGCCCAGGCTGACGCGGCGCAGGACGCCGCCGGCAACCTGACCGACGAGCTGGTCTCGGTGCGGCGCGGCGGCGACTTCCGCCTGGTCAGGCCCGACGACGTCACCGCCTGCGACGTGAGCCCGCGCCAGCTGGTCTCGGTCGCGGCGGCGCTGATCCCGTTCCTGGAGAACGACGACGCCAACCGGGCGCTGATGGGCTCCAACATGCAGCGCCAGGCGGTGCCGCTGATCCAGTCCGACGCGCCGCTGGTCGGCACCGGCATGGAGGCCGCGGTGGCGCGGGATTCGGGTGCCACCATCATCGCCAGACGCGCCGGCACCATCGACCAGATCGACGGCGCGCGCATCGTGGTGCGCGCCACCGACGAGGCCGGCGCGACCCAGGGCGTCGACATCTACCGGCTGCGCAAGTACATGCGCTCGAACCAGTCGACCTGCATCAACCAGCGTCCGCTGGTCCGCGTCGGCGACCGGGTGCATGCCGGCGACATCATCGCCGACGGCCCGTCCACCGAGCTCGGCGAGCTGGCGCTGGGGCGCAACGTGCTGGTCGCGTTCATGCCCTGGAACGGCTACAACTTCGAGGATTCCATCCTCATCTCCGAGCGCATCGCGCGCGACGACGTGTTCACCTCGATCCACATCGAGGAGTTCGAGGTGATGGCCCGCGACACCAAGCTGGGCCAGGAGGAGATCTCGCGCGACATCCCCAACGTCGGCGAGGAGGCGCTGCGCAACCTCGACGAGGCGGGCATCGTCTATGTCGGCGCCGAGGTGAACCCGGGCGACATCCTGGTCGGCAAGGTGACGCCGAAGGGCGAGAGCCCGATGACGCCGGAGGAGAAGCTGCTGCGCGCCATCTTCGGCGAGAAGGCGTCGGACGTGCGCGACACCTCGCTGAAGCTGCCGCCCGGCACCACCGGCACCATCGTCGACGTGCGCGTGTTCTCCCGTCGTGGCGTCGACAAGGACGAACGCGCGATGGCGATCGAGCGCTCCGAGATCGAGCGCCTGGCCAAGGACCGCGACGACGAGCGCGCGATCCAGGAGCGCAGCTTCTACAACCGTCTGCGCGAGCGCCTGCTCGGGCAGAAGGCCGGCGCCGGCTTCCGCGGCGTGAAGTCGGGCACCGAGATCACCGAGGAGGTGCTGGCCGAGCATCCGCGCGGCAGCTGGCGGCACATGGTGCTGGCGGCCGACAGCGCGGTCGCCGAGATCGAGGTGCTCAAGCGCGAGTTCGACGCCGCGGTCGGGCGCATCCAGGCCCGCTTCGACAGCAAGGTGGAGAAGCTGCAGCGCGGCGACGAGCTGCCGCCCGGCGTGATGAAGATGGTCAAGGTGTTCGTGGCCGTGAAGCGCAAGCTGCAGCCGGGCGACAAGATGGCCGGCCGCCACGGCAACAAGGGCGTGGTCTCGCGCGTGACCCCGGTCGAGGACATGCCGTTCCTGGAGGACGGCACCCCGGTCGACATCGTGCTCAACCCGCTCGGCGTGCCGTCGCGGATGAATGTCGGCCAGATCCTGGAGACCCACCTGGGATGGGCCTGCGCCAACATCGGCAAGGGGATCGGCGAGCTCGTCGACGAGTACCAGCGCACCGGTAACGCCAAGCAGGAGCTGCTCGACAACCTCCGCGAGGTCTATGGCGAGCGTGTCTACGAGGACGACATCGCGACGCTGCCGAACGAGCAGCTGGTCGAGCTCGCCCACAACCTGCGCCGCGGCGTGCCGATCGCGACCCCGGTGTTCGACGGC
>CAXTOD010000461.1:0-2070 GCA_964245705.1 uncultured Acetobacteraceae bacterium | reverse complement strand
GAGCCGATGGCCATCATGTCGGTGACGATCGCCAACACCAGCAGCGCCGCGATCACCGTGCCGGTCGGGCAGCTGGTGTCGTCGGCCGGCGGCGTTCAGTTCCAGATCTGCGAGATGCCGCGCCTGGCGGCCGGCTGGTCGCCCGGCGGCACCGGCGACGGCACGTTCGGCACCTACACCATCCAGCCAGGCCAGTCCCTCACGTTCGACGCGCAAGCGCTGCTCGACGGCCCGTCCGGCAACCTCCTGGCGAACCAGGTCACGCAGATCGCGATCCCGGGCGCCGCCGTCACCGCGTCCAGCCTGATCACCGCAGCTCCGCAATGGGGTGCCGGCACCGTCACCCTGGTCAACAGCTCGGCCGCCAGCCAGATCATCTACGAAGGGGTGGTCGTCACCGGGTCCGGCGGCAGCTACCAGATCGGCGTCGACCCGTCCGTCAGCGGCTTCGTCGCCACCGATGCCGACGCCAGCTCGGGCTACTACGTGCTGAAGGCGGGCGGCACCATCACCGTGCCGATCGCGTCCATCACCAACGCCACCGCCGCCACCGCCAACGGGATCGTGCTGCAGGAGCAGGCCGAGGACGCGGCCGCGAACTCGATCACCGGCGGCAGCCTTCCCGCCGGCGTCGGCATCGCCGGCTCCAGCGCCATCACCACGCAGGGCGTGACGCAGGCGGCCCAGCAGGACCATGTCAGCGCGCTCGGCAGCGATACCGGCTTCTTCACCGACGCGCAGGCGGGCCTGTTCACCACCGACCAGGGCTACGTGCCGACCGAAGCCGACGTCAACTCCTACAACGACTACATCTGGACCGCCGAGGACCTCGACAACTGGAAGGCCTATGTCGACAGCGCGCGCGCCGTCGGCATCCTGAACCTGGCGCCGATGCTGTCGGAGTTCGAGACCGTCGACTTCGCGACCTCCGACGCCACCGCCTATGTCCGCGCCGCCGCCCTCTACAGCGGCGGCATCACCTTCGACATGCCGTCCTGGTTCTTCCTGGCCCGCGAGCCGGCCTACCAGCAGAGCGTCGAGGAGGAGATCCGCTGGGCCACCCAGAACGGTTTGCGCTCCTCGATCACCCTGTCGCCGAAGAGCGGCAACGACGAGAACTTCCTGGCCGACACCCAGCAGGTGGTGGCGATCCTGCGCGCGGCCGGCGCCCTGCCGACCCAGTTCGTGGTCAAGGACGGCGGCGTCACCGGCACCGACGCGATCTACTCGACCACCGACCCGAACTCGCTCAACAACGTCGCCAACTGGCTGTCGAGCCTGACGCTCACCCCGTCCAACTCCGAGTCCGGCCTCGAGAACCGCGGCACCGCCGCGCGCCCGGACGACCTGATGACCGGCGTGCAGCAGAGCGAAACGCTGACCGGACCCTCGGTGAAGCAGCCGTTCTCGATCGCGCAGCTGTTCGCGGAAAGCCAGGCCACCCGGGCCACCCTGACCGTCACCCTCGGCAACGCCGCCCTGGGCAGGCTCGTGGCCGACGCCGGGCTCGGCAGCGTGTCGGCGAACGGCGCCGTGTTCACCGCGACCGGCACCATGACCCAGCTCACCGAGGCGCTGGAAGCGCTGGGCTTCACCGCCGCCGCCAGCGCGCTTGGCAACACCAGCCTGACCACCACGATCGTCGACGCGGCCGGCACCATCACCGGCAATACGTCGCTCGCCGTCGACAACACCATCGCCCTGTCCGGCGTGGCCGCCACCGCGTCCGTGAACGCGCCGCTGGTGACCAACCCGGCGATGCTGCTGACGGGAAGAATCTCGTCCGAGGTCCTGACGGCCACCGTCACCCTGTCCAACCCCGCGCTCGGGGCGTTCTGGAACACCGCCGGCGCCGTCGCGTCGGCCGACGGCAGCACGCTGACCCTGACCGGCACGGCATCCGTCCTGCAGGCCTTCCTGCGCGGGCTCGAGTTCATGCCGGCCCCCGCTGTGTCCGGGCACGAGGTGGAGACCATCTCGGTCACCGACGGCACCGACACGATCTCCTCCAGCACCGCGATGACGGTCGCGGTGGCCACCGGCCTGACGGCGAACAACGTCCCGGTCGAC
>CAXTOD010000460.1:0-2087 GCA_964245705.1 uncultured Acetobacteraceae bacterium | reverse complement strand
CGGTGTCGACGAGCACGATGTCGTCGCGCCCGAGCGCGGCGCGGGTGGCGGCGACGATGCGGGCCGGCGCGAGCGGGAACCGGTCATCGGCGCCACCACGTTCCAGTTCGCCGTCGAGCAGCGCGCGGATGCGCTCGCCGCCGGCGACCGGCCGGAGTGCCGGACCGTCGTGCTCCTGCAGCGGCGGCCCGTCCCCGCCCTGGCCGTCCCAGGTGTGGAGGAACAGGCGGTGGATCTCGCCCACCGCCGGTCCCTCGACCTGGATGCCGTTGTCGATCCAGTAGCCGTGGTCGGGGTCCGGGCCGCGGCCGACCGAGCGGGGCGTCTCGTACACCTTGGACATGTTGGCGCCGCCCAGCACCGCGACCGTCCCGTCCACCACCGTCAGCTTGCGGTGGTCGCGGTCGTTCATGCGCAGGTCGAAGCGGGCGCGGAACGGGTTGACCGAGTGGTACTCCAGCAGCCGCACGCCGCGGGCGCGCAGCCGGTCGAACACCCGGTCCGGGGTCCGGCCGGAGCCGATCGCGTCCCAGATCACCGCCACCTCGATCCCCCGCGCGGCGGCGCGCTCCAGCAGGTCGAACAGCGCCTCGCCGTCCAGCGCCACGTCGTCGAGGGTGTAGTACTCCATGTGCACGAAGCGGCGGGCGGAGCCGATCGCGCGCATCACCGCTTCCACCACCGCGCGCCCGTGGGGGAGCAGCGTGACCCGGTTGCCGGGGAGGATCGGGCAGTCCGAGACCGGGTCGTGCAGCCCGGCGTGGTGGGCCAGCAGCGCGTCGGGGTCGGTCGCGGCCCCGGGAGCGTCAGCGTCGAACATGGCGCCGGCCTTTCCGCCCGGGGCGCGGCACCGGCGGCGAGACGTGCCGGGACGCGTTGCCGTCTTTTGCCTGGGCGCCATGAGGGCTAGGAAGGGGCATGAGCGTGCCTTCCGTCAGCCGGCTGGACCGGTATGTCCTGCACCAGCTGCTGGTCGCCCTTCTTGCAACCACGGGCAGCCTGGCGGCGCTGATCTGGCTGACGCAGTCGCTGCGCTTCGTCAGCCTGGTGGTGGACCGCGGCCTGAGCCTGCGCGTGTTCCTGCAGCTCACCGGGCTGCTGATCCCGGGCTTCGTCGCCGTCATCCTGCCCATCACCACCTTTGTCGTGACCCAGTTCGTGTTCCAGCGGCTGGCCGGCGACCGCGAGCTGACGGTGATGCGCGCCGCGGGGCTGTCGCCGTCGCGGATCGCCCGGCCGGCGATGTACTGCGTCGCCATCGCCGTCGCCCTGTCCTACGTGCTGGACGTGTGGATCGTTCCGGCCTCCTATCACCGCTTCCGCGAGTACGAGTTCGAGATACGCAACAAGATGGCCGCCTTCCTGCTGCAGGAAGGGGTGTTCACCCCCGTCTCGCCGACCATGACGGTGTACATCCGCACACGCGAGCCGGACGGCACGCTGCGCGGCATCCTGGTGGAGGACGACCGGCAGAAGGCGGTGCGCGCCACCATCCTGGCCGAGCACGGGCACCTGGAGCCGAACGGGGACGTGCCGAAGGTGGTGCTGTACAACGGGTCGCGCGAGGAGATCGATCGCAAGACCGGGCGGCTCGACGTGCTGACCTTTCGGCGCAACACCATCGACCTGTCGAACGGAGCCAAGGACGACGACATCCGCTACCGGGATTCCAACGAGATGTCGCTGGGCGAGCTGTTCCATCCCGATCCCAGGGAGGTGCAGCCGCGCGACCGCGGCAAGTTCGCGGTCGAGGGACACCGTCGGCTGAGCGCGCCGCTCACCGCGTTCTCGTTCGCCATGGCGGCGCTGCTGGCGGTGCTGTCGGGCGGCTTCTCGCGGCACGGCAGCACGCTCCGGCCGCTGGTGGCGATCCTGTCGGTGGTCGGGCTGCTGGCGGTCGGGCTGGTGGTGCAGAGCGTGGCCGCGCGCAGCCCGGCGCTGATCCCGCTGATCTGGATCGAGGCGGTGCTGCCCGGGCTGGTCTGCGCCGTGCTGCTGTTCGGCCCGGAGCTGCGCCGGCCGGCGCCCGGCCTGCCGCCGGCGCGCGCCGCGGCCGCCTGAGGACGATCCGCAATGCCGGTCGCCAT
>CAXTOD010000459.1:0-2109 GCA_964245705.1 uncultured Acetobacteraceae bacterium | reverse complement strand
AACATCTACGAGCTCGGCCTGATCTATGCGATCGACCTGCACGAGGACGGCCAGGTCAAGGTCGAGATGACCCTGACCGCCCCGGGCTGCCCCAGCGCGCAGGAGCTGCCCGTGCAGGTGCGCGATGCGGTGCTGACCGTGCCCGGCGTGACCGCCTGCGAGGTCGAGACGGTCTGGGAGCCCGCCTGGGCCCCCAGCCGGATGAGCGAGGACGCCCCCCTCTCGCTGAACATGTTCCCAGCCGGACGGGAAAGGAACGACCATGAGCACGACCCGGACGAACGAAGCCGCCAGCCCCTCGAAGCGCCGCGCCCTGCCGCCGCTGATGGCGCTGTCGGAGCGCGCCGCCGACCGGCTGCGCACGCTCTACGAGACCGGCCACGCCGGCCAAACCCTTCGCATCAGCGTCGGCACCAAGGGCTGTTCCGGCCTGTCCTACGACATGAACTGGGTCGAGGCGCCGGGTCAGACCGACGAGGTAGTGACCGATCGCGGCCTGACCGTGCTGGTGGACCGCAAGGCCTCGCTGTTCCTGATCGGCACCACGATGGACTACGAGGTGAAGGACCTGTCCGCCGGCTTCGTGTTCATCAACCCGAACGAGAAGGGCCGCTGCGGCTGCGGCGAAAGCTTCCACGTGTGACCGCGTCCGCTCATCGCGGCGGCCTCGGCATCGGCCCGCGCCGGACCACCGCCGCTCTCTCGAACATGCACACGCTTTCCACCCGCGCCGACCACAGGAACTGGTCGACCACCTGGAACCTGGCCAGCCGATATCCGGCCGCAGCCAGCAGCCTCGCGTCCTGCGCCAGCGCGGCCGGGTTGCAGCTCACGTAGACGATGCGCGGGACGGCGGAGTCCGCCACCTCGCGCATCTGCGCGCGGGCTCCGGCATGCGGCGGGTCGAGCACCACCGCCTGCGCCCCTGCAAGGTCGCGTGCCAGCAGCGGCTGCCGGTTCAGGTCCCGCTGCCACACCTCGACGCGTCGCCCCGCGGCGGCGGAACGGAACGCCGCCGCCGCTCCGGCATGCCCCTCATAGGCCGAAACACGCGCCCGGTCCGCCACCGCCAGGCCGATGGTGCCGCAGCCGGCATACAGCTCCACCACCCTGGCGCCGCGCGGCATCCTGTCCGGCAGCCCGTCCAGCACCGCGTCCACGATGGCCGCCTCGCCCTCAGGGGTGGCCTGCAGGAACGCGCCCGGCGGCGGCGACACCGCAACGCCGGACAGATGGTGCACCACCGGCGACAGGCCGCACATGACCTCCGGCACCGCGTCGGGTGCCGCCCGCATGCCCTCGGGCCGCCACGCGATCCGCGGCACGCCCTGCGCCGACGCGAACTCCGCCAGCAGCGTGCGGTCGCGCGGCAGCAGCGCCCCGTCGGTCGCCAGCAGCAGGTCCGGGCCGCTGTCGAGCAGGTTCACCCCGAGCGATCCCGCCCGGCGAAGCCCCTGCAGGCTGGTCAGCGTCGGCCGGATCGCGCCGACCAGCGCGAACAGGACGGGATGCAGCACGTGGCAGGTATCAAGCCCGATCACCGTCTCGGCGCCGCGCTCGTGCAGCCCGACCGTGACGCCGTCCGGCCCGCGACGCAGCGCCAGGTCCATCCGGCGGCGGGTGCGCGGCGGGCTCTGCACCGCGGCGACGGGCGCCCCCACCACAAATCCGGCATCGCGCAACGCGGCCTGCACCAAACCCGTCTTCCAGATCAGACCGGCTTCGCGATCGAGGTGCTGCAGCACGCAGCCGCCGCAGCGGCCGAACAGCGGGCAGGGCGGCACCACCCGCTGCGGGCTCGCCGACAGGACGTGCTCGGCCACCGCACGGTTGCGCCCGATCGGACGGGCCAGCACCCTCTCGCCCCCCAGCGCGTAGCGGACCCGGAGCGGCGCGCCGTGCTGCCGGGCCACCCCGTCGCCTTCCTGGCCGAGCGAGTCGATCGAAACCTCCAGCCTGTCCGCGCCGGCCCAGGCCGGCGCCGGATCAGCCTCGACGACCTCGACAAGGCCCTTGCCGAGGGCAAGGTCGATCAGCTGAACCTGATCATCAAGGGCGACGTCTCCGGTTCGGTGGAGGCCCTCGAGGACGCGCTGGTCAACATCGATA
>CAXTOD010000458.1:0-2109 GCA_964245705.1 uncultured Acetobacteraceae bacterium | reverse complement strand
GTGGTGCGCGGCCCAGCGCGCCGGGTCGCGCACCACCGGCACCACCGGGACGGCGCGAGCCTGCAGGGCCCGGATTAGGGCGAGGCCGGAGCGGCCGGACGCGCCGATCACGTGCACCGGGGCGGGAAGCGGATCGGAGGCCATGGGCGCATCATGCCCCGGACGCGCCGAGCGCGCAGCCCGGCCAGGACGTGGCCGCGGTATCATGATACCGTTAGTAACTTTGGAGTTCACGTCAGGCTCGATCGGAAGCGCTTGACGCCGGTCGTCCTGTCGCAGATAAGCCCGGCTTCCTGCGGACACCGTTCCGGCTGTCCGCACGCTCCAGCACGGAACCCGATGCCCATGAAGACCACCCTCTCGCTGAAGCCCGCGGAGGTGACGAAGAGCTGGGTCCTGATCGACGCCGACGGGCTCGTTCTGGGCCGGCTCGCCGCCATCATCGCCCAGCGCCTGCGCGGCAAGCACAAGCCGCAGTTCACCCCGCACGTCGATTGCGGCGACAACATCGTCGTCATCAACGCCGAGAAGGTGCGGCTGACCGGCAACAAGGCCGGGCAGAAGCTGTTCCACTACCACACCGGGTTCGCCGGCGGGATCAAGCAGCGCACGATCGCGCAGCGCCTGGAAGGCAGGAACCCGGGCCACGTGATCACCAAGGCGGTGGAGCGGATGATCACCCGCGGCCCGCTGCAGCGCGCGCAGATGAAGCACCTGTACGTGTACGCCGGCACCAGCCACCCGCATGACGGCCAGCAGCCGCAGGCGCTGGACGTCGCCGCGATGAACCGCAAGAACTCCGTCACGTCGACGCGCGTGGAGGCCTGACCATGTCCGAAACCCAGACCCGCACCGGCTCGCTCGCCGACCTGAAGGACCTGGCGGTCCAGGCCGGCGTCGCCGTGACCCCGGACGAGACGGTGGTGCGCGAGCCCAAGCGCGACGCCCAGGGGCGCTCCTACGCCACCGGCCGGCGCAAGAACGCGGTCGCCCGCGTGTGGATCAAGCCGGGGCGCGGCGAGATCAGCGTCAACGGCCGCAAGGTCGGCACCTATTTCGCCCGGCCGGTGCTGCGCATGCTGATCACCCAGCCGTTCCTGGTGGCGGACCGCTACAACCAGTTCGACGTGTACTGCACCGTCACCGGCGGCGGGCTGTCCGGCCAGGCGGGCGCGTTGCGGCACGGCATCAGCCGGGCGCTGACCTACTACGACCCCGGCCTGCGCGGCATCCTGAAGGTGGCCGGCTTCCTTACCCGCGACAGCCGCGTGGTCGAGCGCAAGAAGTACGGCAAGGCCAAGGCGCGCCGGTCGTTCCAGTTCTCCAAGCGCTGATCCTCCAAGCGCTGGATCTCCAAGCGCTGGGGCCCCGGCCTCAGGATCGCGGTCCGGCCGGGCGGGTGCGCCGGCCGGCCGCAAGGCTGCCGAACAGGACCAGGACCGCGACGACGGTCAGCAGCTTGCCGGCCAGCAGCGACGGCCGGTAGGCGAACTCCAGTACTCGGGTGCCGGCGGGAAGCGTCACCGCCGGAAAGATGTCGTCCCGGCCGATGGCGATCCGCCTGCCGTCCGCCCGGGCCTGCCAGCCGGGGTAGGAGGGCTGGGCGAACACCAGCCGCGTGTCGGCCGGCAGCGGGCCCAGGGCGAAGCGGACGCGGTTCGAGGACCAGTCGGCCGCGCGGACCGGGGCGCGCCGCGGCGACCCGCCGCCGCCCGGGTCGATCCAGAGCACGGACAGGGCGCCGGGCCGCTCGTAGATCCGGTAGCCGGGACCCTGCCCGACCAGGGGCAGCCCATCGACCGGATGGTCCGACACGAGCCAGCGGACGCCCAGCCGGTCCAGGCCGGGCGACGCGACCGGTCCCCAGTTGCGCGACAGGTCGTCGAACAGCGCGACCAGCATGGTGGCGCGCTGGCCCGAAAGGTTCAGCACCGGCACCAGGTCGCCGGCGTTGGGCGGCACGAGGTCGCGGGGCAGGGCCTCGTAGCGGTCGACCAGGGGGCCCCGGTTCGACAGGCGCACGATCGCGTCGAGCGCCGGGTTGCGGTCGTAGTACGCCGGCGCGAACTCCGCGTTGGCGGCCGACCGGCCGACGCCGCGGTCGAACCG
>CAXTOD010000457.1:0-2126 GCA_964245705.1 uncultured Acetobacteraceae bacterium | reverse complement strand
CCGGGAAGCAGCGCGTCGAGCACGCCCAGGCGGAACATCAGCCGAACCGCGTCCGCCGGGTCCGTTCCCTCGAGCAGGCGGCGCAGTTCGGTCCACACCCGTTCGGCCGATAGGTGGTGCAGCAGCGCGGTCGCAGCACCGATCGCGGCGACCGCCGCCGGGTCCGGCGCGCCTCGGCCGTAGCGGGCGCGGAAGCGGAAGAAGCGGAGGATGCGCAGCGCGTCCTCGCCGATCCGGGTGGCGGGGTCGCCGACGAACCGGACCCGGCCGGCCTGGAGGTCGGCGGCGCCGTCGAAGTAGTCGTGCAGCGCTTCCTGCCGGTCGACCGACATCGCGTTGATGGTGAAGTCCCGCCGTGCGGCGTCCTCGCGCCAGTCGGCGGTCCAGGCCACCACGGCATGGCGCCCGTCGGTCTCGACGTCGCGGCGCAGGGTGGTGACCTCGAACGGCTGCCCGTCCAGCACGGCGGTCACGGTGCCGTGGGCCAGGCCGGTCGGCACCACCTTGATGCCGTCGCCGCGGAGGCGGTCCATCACGGCCTGCGGCGGCTCCGGGGTGGCGAGGTCCAGGTCCGCGACCGGACGGCCCGCCAGCAGGTCGCGCACCACGCCGCCGACCAAGCGCGCCTCCGGCAGCAGCGACCAGATCCGCAGCAGCCGGGCCTGGCCGGGCAGCCCGGCCAGCGTCACCGTCGCGCCCGTCACCGTCACGCCGGCTCGTCCGACAGCGCCTCCGTCAGCGGGCCGATCGGGAAGAAGCGGTTCTGGCTCCACACGCCCATGCAGGGCATCCCGGCGCGGGTTCCTTCCACCGCCAGGGCCACCAGCTCGTAGTACACCGCGCGGGCGATCCGGGCCTGGATCGGCCGGTCGCCGTCGCCCGGCCGCACCACCAGGTAGGGGATGGCGGTGCCCTCGTCGCCGCCGCAGGCGCAGGACCAGTCGACGTCCAGCGGATTGTCGGGGCCGGCGCAGACGATCTCGTCGACGTTGGTGCGGAACGCCAGCACCTGGCTGCGTCCGCTGCCGCGCCATTCCAGCTCGACGGCGACGAACGGGACGTCCTCGACCTCGATCTCGCCGCGCTCGGCCGGGGTTTCCAGCCGGTAGCGGCCGGCCGGGTCACGACGCAGCACGCTGGGGAACAGGCAGACCATCGGCTTGCGGCGGATCGGCGAGCCCTTGTAAAGCCAGGTGCCGTCGCGCTGGATCAGGAACGGCAGCGGCCCGCACTCCCGCGGCGGCGGACGTCCGGATGCGAGGGACGGAAGCGGGGCGCTGTTGGCGCAGGTGATGCGGGCGGTGCACAGGTCCGGGAACCGCTCGTGCTTCACGGGATGATCCCCTGGCCGACCCGTGGAGCGCGATGCTGTGCCATGGGTTCGGATATAGGAAGCGCACCCGGCTTGATGAAACCCCTGGACATGGCAGATTGGCCATGTGGAGCACGCGCGATGACAGGCCCAGGGCAGGACATGACGGCCACCGTGCCGGACCCGCTCCCCGACGATCCGGACCCGGTGGCGGAGGCGGACGCGCTGTCGGCGCGGCTGTCGCTGGTGCGCCGGCGGATCGGGACGGTGATCTTCGGCCAGGAGCAGGTGGTGGGCGAGGTGCTGACCGCGCTGCTGTCCGGCGGCCATGCGCTGCTGGTCGGCGCACCCGGGCTCGGCAAGACCCTGCTGGTGGAAACGCTGGGCACGGTGCTCGGGCTGGACGCGCGCCGGGTGCAGTTCACCCCGGACCTGATGCCGGCCGACATCACCGGCAGCGAGATCCTGGAGGAGGACGCCGGCGGCGGCCGGCGCGGCTTCCGCTTCGTGCGCGGGCCGGTGTTCTGCCAGCTGCTGATGGCCGACGAGATCAACCGCGCCAGCCCGCGCACCCAGTCGGCGCTGCTGCAGGCGATGCAGGAGCACCGGGTGGCGGTGGCCGGCACCAACCATCCCCTGCCCGCTCCGTTCCACGTGCTGGCGACGCAGAACCCGATCGAGCAGGAAGGCACCTACCCGCTGCCGGAGGCGCAGCTCGACCGCTTCCTGGTGCAGATCGACGTCGGCTACCCGGACCGGGCCGCGGAGCGCCGCATCCTGCTGGAGACCACCGCGGCCGACGAGCGCCGCCCGC
>CAXTOD010000456.1:0-2126 GCA_964245705.1 uncultured Acetobacteraceae bacterium | reverse complement strand
CGCCGACCTGGTAGCCGCCGGGGCCGCAATCCCAGGGCTCGGCGATCAGCTTGACGGTGCCCAGCGTCGGGTCCTGGCTGCACGCCTTGAGGAAGCCGGACTGGTTGTCGAAGCCGTTCGGCTCGCGCGCCAGGATGGTGCCGAGGTCGAAGCGGAAGCCATCGACATGCGTCTCCTCCGCCCAGTAGCGCAAACTGTCGGTCACCATCTGGATCACCCGCGGATGGCTCAGGTTGACCGTGTTGCCGGTGCCGGTGTCGTTGACGTAGTAGCGCGGCTGGTCCGCGAGCAGCCGGTAGTACGACGCGTTGTCGATGCCCTTGAACGACAGGGTCGGGCCGCGCTCGTTGCCTTCCGCGGTGTGGTTGTACACCACGTCCAGGATCACCTCGAGCCCGGCCTCGTGGATCGCCGACACCATCTCCTTGAACTCGCGCAGCGACTGCTCGGGCTCGGCGGCGTAGCGCGTGTTGGGGGCGAAGAAGCCGATCGAGTTGTAGCCCCAGTAGTTGGTGAGCCCCTTCTCCAGCAGGTTGCTGTCGAGGATGAAGCTGTGCACCGGCAGCAGCTCGATGGAGGTGACGCCGAGCTTCTTGATGTAGGACAGCACCTCCGGCGTCTTCATGCCGACATAGGTGCCGCGCAACTTCTCCGGCACCGCGGGGTGCTTCATGGTGTAGCCGCGGACGTGCGTCTCGTACAGCACCGTCCTGTCCCAGGCGATCGGGTTGCGCTTCGGCTGGCCCTTCCAGTCGAAGCTCGGGTCGATCACCACCGACTTCACCATGAACGGCGCGCTGTCGCGTTCGTCGAAGCTCAGGTCGTCGTCGGGATGGCCGATGGTGTAGCCGAACAGCGCCGGGTCCCACTTCAGCTCGCCGAAATGCGCCGGCGCGTACGGGTCGAGCAGCAGCTTGTTGGGGTTGAAGCGGTGGCCCGCCTCCGGCGCATACGGCCCGTGCACGCGGAACCCGTAGATCTGGCCGGGCCCGACGTCGGGCAGCCAGCCATGGAAGATCTGGTCGGTGTACTCGGGCAGGGTGATCCGCTCGACCTCGACCTTGCCGGCCTTGTCGAACAGGCAGACCTCGACCTTGGTGGCGTTGGCGGAGAACAGCGCGAAATTGGTCCCCTTGCCGTCCCAGGTGGCGCCGCGCGGGAAGGGATAGCCTTCCCTGAGGTTCTTCTTGACGATGCTGGCCACGGGCAGTCCTTCGACGATAGGGCGTATGTCGGCGACACAACCCGCCCTGCCTTACCCGGTTCCGCTCGGGGGAGATGGTGATGACGCCGTGAATACCCGTGTGTCGCCGCAGCCGAGGGTGGTGAACGCGCCGGCTGGCAGGCCGCGGTCGCGGCACGCGGCCGCCAGCCTGCGCTCCGGCTCGTCGATCGGCTCGTCGGTGAGCTGGAAGGTGCCGAAATGCATGCCGACCGAGCGGCGCGCGCCCAGCGACAGGTGGGCCCCCACCGCCTCCTCCGGGTTCATGTGCACCGGCGCCATCAGCGAGCGCGGGTCGTAGGCGCCGATCGGCAGCAGGGCCAGGTCCGGCGCGCCCAGCCGTTCGCCGATCCCGCGCCAATGCGGCCCGTCGCCGGAGTCGCCCGCGAACAGCACCCGCATCGGCGCCCGCTCCACCATGAAGCCGGACCACAGCGCCCGCCTGCCGTCGAATGGGGTGCGGGCGGAGAAGTGCCGCGCCGGGGTGGCGGTGACCGTGGCGTCCCCGACCCGGTGCGACTGCCACCAGTCCAGCTCGGTGATCCGGGTGGCGCCCGCCTTCGCCAGCAGCGGGGCGTTGCCGAGCGGGGTGACGAAGGCGGGCGCGTCGCGGCGCACGATCGCCGACAGGCTCGGCAGGTCGAGGTGGTCGTAATGGTTGTGCGACACCAGCACCAGGTCGATGCGCGGCAGCGCCTCCAGGCGCCGTCCTGGCGGCCGCGCCCGCTTCGGCCCGATCCAGGACACCGGCGAGCAGCGCTCGCTGAACACCGGGTCGGTCAGGATCGCGAGCCCGGGCAGGCGGAGCAGGAACCCGGCATGGCCGAGAAAGGTCAGGGTGGCGCCGTCCGCCGGCGGCAGGCCGCGCGGGTCGCCCTCGGGCGGCGGGTCGACGATCCCGGAC
>CAXTOD010000455.1:0-2130 GCA_964245705.1 uncultured Acetobacteraceae bacterium | reverse complement strand
CGCCGCCAACGCGAGCGAGGCGGCGATCCGCCGTGGCCCCGACCAGCTCCGGCCTTCTGCGGGTGCCAGCGGCGCCAGCGCCTCCGTCACCGCCCGCAGCAGCGCCTCGGCGCCCGGGCGCTGCATCCGCGCCGGGATCTCCTCGGAGAACAGCTCGACGAACAGCTCCGGCATGGCGTTCAGCCCTCGCCCTTCAGCCATTCCTCGGCACAGGCCCGCGCCAGGGTCCGCACCCGCCCGATGAACGACGCCCGCTCGGCGACCGAGATCACGCCCCGCGCGTCCAGCAGGTTGAACAGGTGGCTCGCCTTCAGGCACTGGTCGTAGGCCGGCTGCGCCACGCCGTGCCGCGCCAGCGCGGCACTTTCCCGTTCCGCGTCGGCGAACTGACGCAGCAGCATGGTGGTGTCCGCCAGCTCGAAGCTGTAGCGCGAATAGTCCCGCTCGGCGCGCCCGAACACGTCGCCGTAGCGCAGGCCGCGCCCGTCGAAGTCGAGCGCGTACACGTTCTCGACCCCCTGCACGTACATCGCCAGCCGTTCCAGCCCGTAGGTCAGCTCGGTGGACGGCAGCACGGTGGCGATCCCGCCCACCTGCTGGAAGTAGGTGAACTGCGTCACCTCCATGCCGTCGCACCACACCTCCCAGCCGAGCCCCCAGGCGCCGATGGTCGGGTTCTCCCAGTCGTCCTCGACGAAGCGGATGTCGTGTTCCATCGGGTCGATGCCGATCGCCCGGTAGCTGTCCAGCAGCAGCGCCTGGCTGTCCGCCGGCGTCGGCTTCAGCAGCACCTGGTACTGGTAGTAGTGCCCCAGCCGGTTCGGGTTGGCGCCGTAGCGCCCGTCCGACGGCCGCCGGCATGGCTGCACGTAGGCCGTCCGCCATGGCCTCGGCCCCAGCGCCCGCAGGCTGGTCGCCGGGTGCAGCGTGCCGGCGCCGACCTCGGTGTCGTACGGCTGCAGGATGGCGCAGCCCCGGTCGGCCCAGAACCGGTGCAGCAGCAGGATCAGGTCCTGGAACGACGGTGCGCCCGCCCTGGCCGCTCCCGCGGAACGGTGTCCAGCCTCGCGCGTTGCGTCGTCGCGGGACGCCGGAACCGTTTCCATGTCGTTGCTACTCCGGAGGCGGGCAGGCGAGGAACGGCACCATATAAGCGCCCCAGGGCGTCGAAGGAACCGCCTCGGCCTGGCGTCGCCCGCATACGGGAACGAGGACACGACGGTGCAGGATCGCGACGGGCTGGACGACGAGGCGGTGGCGGCCCTGCTCCGCCGGACCCGCCGCATCGCCCTGGTCGGCGCGTCCGCCCGGCCGGACCGGCCGTCCTTCGGCGTGATGCGGTTCCTGCTCGCGCACGGCTACGAGGTCGTCCCGGTCAACCCCGGGCTTGCCGGCCATCGCCTGCAGGACCGGGCCGCCGTCGCCATGTTGGCCGAAGCCGCTCCCCTGGACATGGTCGACATCTTCCGCAGCCTTGATCAGGTCCCGGCGGTGGTGGACGAGGCGATCCGCCTCGGCGCCCGCAGCGTGTGGATGCAGCTCGGCCTGGTGGAACCGGCATCGGCCGGACGCGCGCGCGACGCCGGGCTGGTGGTGGTGATGGACCGCTGCCCGGCGATCGAGTGGCCCCGCCTCCGCCTCGACCATCCCGGAGTTCCGCTTCCCGGCCCTCCGCCTTGACGCGCCGCCTCCGCACTCCGACCTTCAGAACCAACAGCGATCGGACCTTTCCGTCATGACAAACGAAGAACGCGAGCTCATCGAGAAGTTCATCGCCCGGGTCGGCGGCAACCCGCAGCCCGGCGGCGCCTTCGGCAGCGTGCCGCAAACCCAGGCAGCGCTTCCGCCGCTCGACCCGGACGCGGACCGCTTCATCCGCGACAACTTCAGCCGCCATCCCGAGGCACCCTACCGCATCACCCAGATGGCGGTGGTGCAGGAAGCCGCCCTGGCGGAGTCGCAGAACCGGATCAAGCGCCTCGAATGGGAGCTGCAGCAGGCGCAGCAGCAGCTGCAAACGGTGGAACAACCGCAGCAGCAGGCGCCCAGGAGCGGCGGCGGCTTCTTCGGCGGCCTGTTCGGCGGCGGCGCCCAGCAGCAGGCGGCCCCGCCGCCGCGGTGGGGCCGCCT
>CAXTOD010000454.1:0-2136 GCA_964245705.1 uncultured Acetobacteraceae bacterium | reverse complement strand
GGCCGGGCGCGACCATCAGGTCGGTGACGCCGCGCACGCCCATGTAGATCACGTTGTAGGCCATATAAAAAAAATAATTCCAGCCGGTGCGTTCGTTAGCAAGCCGGAATAGGTTCTGGTTCGGGATCACGATCAGCGTGTCGACGAACTGCTGCAGTTCGGCGATCCCGGTCTCGGCGGCCTTGCTGCGTCGTATGCCCTCGAAGGTGAACGGCTTGGTGACCACGCCCACGGTCAGGATGCCGCGCTCGCGCGCCATCCTGGCGATCACCGGTGCCGCCCCGGTGCCGGTGCCGCCGCCCATGCCGGCGGTGATGAACACCATGTGCGCGCCGTCGAGGTGGCGGGCGAGCTCGTCGGCGGCCTCCTCGGCGGCGGCACGTCCGATCTCCGGCTTGGCGCCGGCGCCGAGGCCCTGGGTCAGGTGCGGCCCGAGCTGGATGCGCCGGTCGGCGCGGCTGTGGGTGAGCTGCTGCGCGTCGGTGTTGGCGACCACGAAGTCCACGCCGGCCAGCTGCAGCTGGATCATGTTGTCGACGGCGTTGGTGCCGCCGCCGCCCACGCCGATCACGGTGATCCGCGGCGTGAAGTCGGAATAGGTCTGCTGCGGGATCGTGAGGTTGAGGGTCATGTACGGGGTCCCCTGTTGAAGGCTGGGCGGGTGGTCGCGTTGGGCAACCGGCTGGGCGGGATCGCGGGCGGGCGGGTCATGGTCAGACGCGCTCGCGCAGGAACTCGACGAGCCGACGCACCAGGCCTGGCGGTCGCGGCTCGTTGAAGTCGATGTCGTGCAGGGTGCGGCCGGCGCCGGCGGCCCAGGCGAGCAGGCCGGTGGCAGTGGCGAAGCCCGGTCCGGTGGCGTTGTCCGGCAGGCCGCGCACGCCGACCGGGCGGCCGAGCCGCACCTGGCGGTCGAGAATACGCGCCGCCATGGGTGTGATGCCGTCGAGCTGGCTGGCCCCGCCGGTCAGCACCACGCGGCCGGCGGCGGCGCGGCCCAGCCCTGCGTTGTCCAGCCGGTCGCGCACCAGCTCAAAGGTTTCCTCGATGCGCGGGCGGATCACGGACACGATGCGGGCGCGCGACATGCGGGTGAACTGGTGCTCGTCCTCGCCGATCTGCTGCACGCTGAGCATCTCGCGCTCGTCGTCGGAGGACGCCTCGGCGTTGCCGTAGATCACCTTGAGCCGCTCGGCGCTGCCCAGCGGCGTGGAGATCATGCCGGCGATGTCCTTGGTGACGTGCAGCCCGCCGACCGGGAGCTGCGCGGTGTGCAGGATCTGCCCCTCGCCGAACACGGCGATGGAGGTGGTGCCGCCGCCCATGTCGACCACGGTGGCGCCGAGCTCGCGCTCGTCCTCGACCAGCACCGACAGGCCGGAGGCAAGCGGGGCCGCCACCAGCTCGGCGATGTCGAGGTCGCAGCGCGCCAGCACGGCGGCGAGGTTGCGCAAGCTGGTCGCGGACGCGTCCACCACATGGAGGCGGGCGGACAGCTGGTCGCAATGGTGGCCGCGCGGGTCCTCGACGCCCGTGGTCTCGTCGACGGAAAAGGCGAGCGGCAGGGCGTGGATCACGTCGCGGCCGTCGGTGGCGGCGCGGTGGCGGCCCTCGTTGACCACCCGGCGGATGTCGGCGTCGCCGACCACGCGGCCGCCCACCGGCCAACGCACGTTGAACAGTCGGGACTCCGGCTGGCCGCAGGACAGGTTCACGGTGACGGTGCGCAGGTGGTGGTCGGCCTGGCTTTCCGCCTGGCCTACTGCGGCGCGAATCGCGCGCTCGGCTTCCGCCAGGTCGGTGATGCCGCCGAGCCGGACGCCGCGCGAGCGCTGCCAGCCGCAGCCGAGCACGCGGAGCGAGCCGTCCGGCTCGCCGCGGCCGATCAGGCAGGTGATCTTGGTGGTGCCGACGTCGAGCACGCCGACCAGCCGGCCGTCGCGCCGCACCACACGCAGCCGGGCGCCTTCCGCCGACGGCACCCTGCCCGCCCTGCTGGCGGCGCCTGCGCCGGAACAGGCCCGCCTGCTGGCCCTGCCGCCCCCGGCCGCCACGCAGACACCGCGCCGGAGCCCCTACCGGCCCGGCGGGTTCGGCGTGGTCGCCGTCGGCCCCACCCAGATCACCTGCCTGCTC
>CAXTOD010000453.1:0-2139 GCA_964245705.1 uncultured Acetobacteraceae bacterium | reverse complement strand
CTGCCGATGACGGCAATCCGGGCACTCATGGAACAGCTCCGCTGGAAGGGGCCAGGGCGGCGATGCGGGCGTCCATGTCCGCCGCCTCCGCCCGGTCGAGGTAGCCGAGGCGCACGGCGAACTGCGCGCGGCCGCGCGGCGGCAGCAGGCGGAGGTGGCCCTTGCGCCGCTCGGCCAGGTAGCCTTCCGGCTGGCAGGTCGAGGGCAGCGCGAAGGCGGCGACGCCGGCATCGGGGTCGGTCATGATCCAGCGCACGCAGTGCGGGAACTCGGCCGGGGCGTAGGCGAGCGCGAAGCCGTCGCCGTCGGGGCGGCGCAGCATCAGCGCGGTGCGGCCGGCGGGGTCGGTGCCGAGGCCGGACACGTAGAACACCTGCTCGGGGTCGTAGCGGTCGGGCTGGTCCAGCACCTCCATGCGCTCCGGGAACTCGGCCAGCTCGTCGATCAGGTCGAGGTAGTCGGCGTTGGGGCGCACGTGGGCGGGCACGGCGCGGCGCACGGACACGGTGCCGGGACGGAAGGGGGCGGGCTGCACGATCCGTCCGCCCTCCACGAAGGCGAAGTTCACGTGGGCCATGTACATCAGCTCCATCGGCCGGCCGGACCGGTTCTCGACCGACAGCGCCAGGTCGAACAGGGCGCTGTCCTGCCGCAGGGTGACGCTGGGGTGGGCACGGTAGTGCGGGCCGAAGGCGGCGACGTGGTCGCGCTCGCTGGTGACGCGGAGCGACAGGATGCCGTCCTGTTCCAGCAGCTCCAGCCATGCGCTGCGCATGGCGGCGCAGGGGAACTCGCCGTGGGCCGGATGGTCGTCCTGCGCGGACGGGACGCCGTTGCGCAGCAGGCCGCTGTGGAAGGCGAAGCAGCCATAGGTGCCGGCGACCGTGGCGGAGGGCAGCGGCATGTCGAAGCCGCTGCGCATGGCGAGGTCGACGCCGTCGAAGCGGGCGTCCCAGATCATCTGGCCGAACCAGGGCAGGATCACCAGCTCGCCGCGCCGGTTGCGCAGGCGGAGCGCCTCGATGCCGCTGGGGTAGCGGAACAGGGCGGCGGACAAGCCGTCCGCGTCCAGCACCGGATGATCGTGGGCGTGGAGGCCGTCGCGGTGCAGGGGGATGGTGGCGAGGCGGCGCATGGGTCAGCGGGTCCGGGTGCGGAGCGCGTTGAGCGCGATGGAAAGGAGCAGGAAGGAGCCCCAGATGAAGTCGACCAGGAAGTTGCTGAACCGCATCAGCTGCAGGCCGGAGGAGAGCAGCATCAGGGCCAGCAGGGCCAGCGCGATGCCGGGCACCGAGCCGCGTCCGCCGGCGGGGTTGGTGCCGCCGAGCACGGCGATCAGCACCGCCTGGAGCAGGTAGGACACGCCGTAGTCGGACTTGGCCGCATTGACGCGGCCAGACAGGATGATGCCGGCGAGGCTCGCGAGCACGCCGCTCAGCACGTAGGACAGGAACACGGCGCGGGCGTTGCGCAGGCCGGCGAAGCGGGCGGCGCGCGCGCTGGTGCCGATCAGGTGGAGCGAGATGCCGAACGGCGTGCGGGTGAGCATCACGGCCACCAGGACGGCCGCCAGGAGGAACACCAGGAGGGGCACGGCGACGCCGAACAGCTCGCCGTTGCCGATGGCGCCCCAGAGCATGGGATAGCCGACGATGGCGGGGCCGCCGGTCAGCACCACGGCGATGCCGGTGTAGACCTGGCCGGTGCCGATGGTGGCGAGGATGGAGGTGATGCGGGCGCGGGCGATCAGCAGGCCGTTGACGGTGCCGCCGAGGAGGCCGGTGGCGAGGGCCAGGAGGATGCCGAGCAGCACCGGGCCCGGGGCCATGTGCATCAGGGCGGGGCCGCGGGCGCCGGCCTCGGCGTGGAAGAACAGGCCGGCCAGGATGCCGGACAGGTTGGCGATGCCGATCACAGACAGGTCGATGCCGCCGGTCAGCATGGCCAGCATCATCGCGATCGACAGCAGGCCGAGTTCGGGGGCGACAAAGGTGATGGACTCGAACACGTAGGGGCGCAGGAACTTGTGCGGGTCCAGCGCCGACATGACGGCGAAGATCAGCGCGATCAGCAGCAGGAGCTGCAGCAGGCGCAGACTCTGCAGGCACCTGCTCTGCCATCTGCTCCTCCCCAGAGCCA
>CAXTOD010000452.1:0-2141 GCA_964245705.1 uncultured Acetobacteraceae bacterium | reverse complement strand
GTCGCGGCCGGCGCTAGCGTGATGGGATGGAACAACGCACGATGAAACACACGATGATCATGGCCCTTGCTCTGGCCCCCGCCCTGGCGGCCGCGCCGCTGGCCGTGTCCGGCGCCGGCGCCGCCACGGCGGCACCGCCGGAGCAGACCGAGCAGCAGGCGGCCGACCAGCGGATCCAGACGCTGCAGGCGGCGCTGCAGATCGCGCCGCCGCAGATGGCGCAGTGGAACAGCTTCGCCCAAGCGATGCGCGACAACGCGGCCGCCACCGACGCGCTGTTCCGCAACCGTGCCGCCAGTGCGGCGACGATGAACGCGGTGGACAACATGAAGTCCTACGCCGCGGTGGCGCGGTCCTATGCCGACAACACGCAGAAGCTGTCGGACGCGTTCGGGACCCTTTACGCCGCCTTGTCCGACCAGCAGAAGCAGGTCGCCGACCGGCTGTTCCGGCAGCAGGCGGAACACCAGACCGCGAGGAAGTAGCCGGCTGGACGTAGCCGCGGGGTGTGATCGTGTTGCGCGGGCGGACGCCATCGGCCAGAACCGGGCCATGGCGCCTCCCCTGCTGCTGCTCCAGGACATCCGGCTGACCCTCGGCGGCGCGCCGCTGCTGGACGGGGCCGGGTTCGGCGTGTCCGCCGGCGAGCGGCTGTGCCTGGTGGGGCGCAACGGGTCCGGCAAGTCGACGCTGCTCCGGATCGCGGCCGGTGAGCTGCTGCCGGATTCCGGCACGCGCTTCCTGCAGCCGGGCACCACGCTGCGCACCCTGCCGCAGGAGCCCGACCTGTCCGGCCACGCCACCACGCTCGACTACGTCCGGGCCGGGCTTGGGCCGAACGATCCGGGCCACCGCGCGAGCGCCCTGCTGGACGAGCTCGGGCTTCAGGGCACCGAGGAGCCGTCCCGGCTGTCCGGCGGCGAGGCGCGGCGGGCGGCGCTGGCGCGCGCCCTGGCCCCCTCGCCCGACCTGCTGCTGCTGGACGAGCCGACCAACCACCTGGACATGCCCACCATCGAGTGGCTGGAACGCGAGCTGCTCGCCTCGTCCGCGGCCATGGTGATGATCAGCCACGACCGGCGGCTGCTGCAAACGCTGTCGCGCAGCGTGGTGTGGCTGGACCGTGGCGCGACGCGGCGGCTGGACCAGGGGTTCGCGCGGTTCGAGGGCTGGCGCGAGGAGGTGCTGGAAGGGGAGGAACGCGACGCGCACAAGCTCGACCGGCAGATCGCGCGGGAAGAGGACTGGATGCGCTACGGCGTCACCGCACGGCGCAAGCGCAACGTCCGCCGGGTCGGCGAGCTGGCGGCGCTGCGTCAGGCCAGGCGGGAGGCGGTGCACAATCCGCAGGGGCTGAAGCTGGAAGCCAGCGGCACCGGGCTGTCGGGGAAGCTGGTGGCGGTGGCGGAAGGGGTGTCGCGGTCGTTCGACGGCCGGGCGATCGTGCGGAACCTCGACCTGCGCGTGCTGCGCGGCGACCGGCTGGGGATCGTGGGCGCCAACGGGGCCGGCAAGACCACGCTGCTGCGGCTGCTGACCGGGCTGGACGCACCGGACGGCGGGCGGATCAAGCTCGGCAGCGGCTTGTCGGTGGTGACGCTGGACCAGCAGCGGCGCAGCCTCGACCCCGACGCCACCCTGTCGGCGACGCTGACCGGGGGGGCCGGCGACCAGGTGCAGGTGGGCGCCGAGAAGCGCCACGTGATCGGCTACATGAAGGACTTCCTGTTCCGGCCGGAACAGGCGCGCACACGCGTCGGCGTGCTGTCCGGCGGCGAGCGCGGGCGGCTGATGCTGGCCTGCGCGCTGGCCCGGCCGTCCAACCTGCTGGTGCTGGACGAGCCGACCAACGACCTCGACCTGGAAACCCTGGACCTGCTGCAGGAGATGCTGGCCGCCTATCCCGGCACCGTGCTGCTGGTCAGCCACGACCGCGACTTCCTCGACCGGGTGGCGACGTCCGTGGTCGCCGCTGCAGGCGACGGGCGGTGGGTGGAGTATGCCGGCGGCTACAGCGACATGCTGGCCCAGCGCGGCACCGCCGTGGCCGCCGTCCCGGCGCCGGGCAAATCCGCCAAGCCCCAGGACCGGCCGGACGGCGCGGGCCGGCGCAAGATGTCGTTCAAGGACAAGCACGCGCT
>CAXTOD010000451.1:0-2143 GCA_964245705.1 uncultured Acetobacteraceae bacterium | reverse complement strand
TGCCCTTGGTCGGGATCAGGTGCAGCGACGAGCCCATGTTGACGAACGCCTGCAGCCCGAAGCCGCACACCAGGCCGGCGGAGGCCAGCACCACGAACGGGTCGTCCTCGGCCAGCAGCTTGAGCAGCGTGCGCACGACGATGAAGCAGAACACGCCGATGATGAACAGGCAGACCAGCAGCCCGAACTCCTCGCCGGCGACCGCGAATACGAAGTCGGCGTGCGCATCCGGAAGCAGGTCCTTGACCCGTCCCTCGCCGGGGCCGCGCCCGAGCAGGCCGCCATTGCCGAACGCCTGCAGCGCGGTGTCGATCTGGTAATGGTCGCCCTGGCCCGGATGCAGGAAGCGGGTGACGCGGGAGCGCACGTGCGGAAACGCGACGTAGGCGCCGACAAAGGCGGCCATCATGCTGCCGACGCCGGCACCTACCAGGAACAGGTTCAGGCCGCCCAGGAACAGCTGGCACATGAACACGCAGGTGATCACCGACAGCATGCCGATGTCGGGCTGCGACTTCAGCAGCAGCAGGATTACGGCGAACACGCCGAACGCCAGCAGCGTGCCGGGAAAGACGCGCGTGCGGCGGCCTTCCGCCAGCAGCCAAGCGGTCACCACGGCGAAGCACGGCTTCAGGAACTCGGACGGCTGGATCGACATCATCGGCAACGCGATCCAGCGGCGCGCGCCCTTGATCTCGACGCCGTGCACCAGGGTCAGCGCGGTCAGGCCCAGGGCGACCAGGCAGCCGATCAGGCCCAGCCGTCGCACGCCCTTGGGCGAGAGCATGGAGGTGGACAGCACGATCGCGCCGGCGATGCCCAAGAATATTACCTGCTTGAGGATGAACATGTCGCGCGACGCGCCGATGCGCGCGGCGACCGACGGCGAGGCAGCCAGCATCAGCACGTAGCCGAAGCCGATCAGCAGGCCGATGCAGCCCAGCGTCCAGCGGTCCACCGTCCACCACCAGCGGCCGAGGGTCGAGTTGTCCGCGCGCGAGAACTGCGCCATCAGCGGGATCCCTCAAGCTGGCGGGCAAGCGCCGCGAAGCGCTCCCCGCGCGCCTCGAAGCCGGCGAACTGGTCGAAGCTGGCGCAGGCCGGCGACAGCAGCACCACCGGCGCGTCGAGCGTCCGGGCGGCCTCGAACGCCTGCGGCACCGCGTGCTCCAGCGTGCCGACGATGCGGTGCTCGACCTTATAGGCGGACAGGGTGCCGGCGAGCGTCGGCGCGTCGCGGCCGATCAGCAGGGCGAGCGGGATGCGGTCGAACAGCGGCGCCAGGTCGTCGATGCCGCCGGACTTGGCGAGGCCGCCGGCGATCCAGATCAGCCGGTCGTGGCACGCCAGCGCGCGCGACGCGGCGTCGGCGTTGGTAGCCTTGCTGTCGTCGACGAAGGCGACGCCGTCAATGTGGGCGACGGTGCGATGGCGGTGCGGCAGGCCGGGGAAGTTGGCGAGGCCGGAGGCGACCTGCGCGTCGGATAGGCCGAGATAGCGCGCCATCGCCGCGGCGGCGAGCGCGTTCTGCGCGTTGTGCGCGCCAGGCAGGGTCGGCGGCAGCAGGCCGGCCAGGCTCCCGGGGACGTTGCCGGAGATGGTCTGCAGGCGGGCCGCCATGCCGGCCCGGGCCAAGGCTTGGCTGTCTCGGTCATCCAGCCCGACCACGGCGAGGTCGTCCGCGCCCTGCCGGTCGAACACGTGCAGCTTGGCGCGCACGTAGCCGTCCATGTCGCCGTGGCGGTCGAGGTGGTCCGGCGACAGGTTGAGCAGGCAGGCGGCGTTGAAGCGTAGGGTTTGCAGACGCTCCAGCATGTAGGAAGACATTTCAAGGACGTAGACGCCGTCGTTGCCAAGCAGCGGTAGCGCGAGGGCGGCGGGGCCGAGGTTGCCGCCGGCGGCGACGGGGATCCCGGCCTCGCGCAGCAGGTGGGCGAGCAGGGCGGTGGTGGTGGACTTGCCGTTGGTGCCGGTGATGCCGGCGAACCGGGCGCGGCTGCCGCTCGCGCGGACGGCCTGGAACAGCAGCTCGGCGTCGGACAGGATCGCGACCCCGGCCTCCTGCGCCAGGCGCGCGACCGGGTGCGGGGCCGGCAGGCGGTGCGGGATGCCGGGGGACAGCACGAGGGCGTCGTGGCGGTCC
>CAXTOD010000450.1:1196-2156 GCA_964245705.1 uncultured Acetobacteraceae bacterium | reverse complement strand
GCAGGGGGTGTTGGTGTCCCCGGTCCAGTTCACCAGCAGGATCACGGCGTCGGACGCGCAAGCCGCCAGCACCGCGGACATCAGCCGGTCGATGTCGTCCGGGCTCAGGAAGTAGAGCAGCTCCGACAGCACCGCGAGGTTGTAGGAACCCGCGTCGAGCGCCGGCAGCCCGTCCGGCAGGGTCCCCTGCACGAAGCGGACGCCCGGCAGGGCCGCGCAACGGGTTCGGGCGCGTGCCAGCGCGGCGTCGCTGATGTCGACCGCCAGCAGGGCGTCGCAGCGTGCCGCCAGCGCCTCGGTCATCACCCCGATCGAGCAGCCGAGCTCCAGGCCGCTGCGGTAGCGGCGCCCGTCCAGGGCGGACAGGGTGTCGGCATATTTGGCGCGCTCGTAGGGGCTGGTCTCGAAACCCCACGGGTCGGAGCTTCCGGCGTAGAGCCGCTCGAACACCTCGGCCGGCCAGCTCCGTCTGCTCATGACGACAGGAACACCTCGAACGGGGCCTCGAACACCGACAGCAGCGCCGACGGCAGGCGGAAGCCGTCCGGGTCGTCGTCGATCAGGTCGCTGTACTGGGTCTGGTGCGACCGGATCGCGCGGGCCTTGGCCGGCAGGTGCGGGGCGATCGGCAGCCGCCAGCCTGCGGGGGCGGGGGCGTCGAGCAGCGTGTCGGGCGGGATCAGCCAGCCCCAGACCGGGTACGCCAGCAGGCGGTGGCCGTGGCGTGCGGCCAGGGCGTGCGCCATCAGCCAGGCCGCCTCGTGGTCGCAATGCGGGTCGTGCCGCCACGGCGCCAGGATCGTGTCGCAATCGTGAGTCGCGGCGAGGGTGGCGAGCCGGTCCACCGCCTGCTTGAATGCCGGGCCGCCGGTGGGCGCACGGGTGTCTGGCAGGCGGAGAAAGGCGAGGCGGTCGGGCGGGAGGCCCAGGCAGGCGACGGCGTCCCGGGTTTCTGCCTCG
>CAXTOD010000450.1:0-1186 GCA_964245705.1 uncultured Acetobacteraceae bacterium | reverse complement strand
CCAGGTGGGCGAGTTCGGGTGCGAGCCGGCACCGTCGGTCGCCACCACCACCAGGGGCGGCCGGCCGGCAAGGCAAGCCTCGGCGATCAGCCCGCCGCAGCCGAGGCTTTCGTCGTCGGGATGCGGCGCCAGCACCAGGGCGGTGCCGGGCACGATCCGGTCCAGCGTGCCGAACGGCAGGGCCCGGAAGCCGTCATGCAGGGTGCCGGCGGATCGGGCGGTCATGCGGCGTCCGGGTCGGGCAGGGGGCGGGCCGCGAACCAGGCGGCGCCCTCGACCAGGGTCTCGTCCGGCGCCGGCTGCCGCAGATAGGTGGCGAGGTCGCGCATCACCCGCTCGACCGGGCTGCCGGCCAGGAACGCCGACAGGCCGAGCCCGCGCTGCACCAGCCGGATCACGTCGAGGCCGGCGGTTTCGCAGGCGATCCGCGCCAGGTTGATGGTGGCGGCGACGTCGCCCGGGTCGAACCGGTCGCCTTCCGCGACCAGCGCCGCCTTGCGGGTCCAGAGTGCGGCGGTCTCCTGCGCGATCAGCGCCTCGCCGATCCGAACCTGCTGGTGCGGGTTGGCGTCGCGGTTGCGGGTGGACAACTGGGTGCAGAACAGCAACACGAGGCGGTCGATCCCGCCCAGCGCCACCGCCATGCCGCGCCAGGCGCCGGCGGAGAACTCGGGCTGGCGCAGGTAGTCGCCGGGTGCGCCGACCAGCGCGTCGGCCGGGCGGACCAGGCCGGAGAAGTCGTGCCGTCCGGCCTCGTGCCGGTCGATGGTGGCGGCCAGGGCCGGAGAAGGCGTGCCGTCCGGTGCAGGCGCCGCGCATGCCGGCGAGCGGGGTGGGCATGGCGCTGGCCTGGCGGTCGTCGCGGAGCGGCACCAGCATCATCCGGGTGTCGCCGTCCGGCGACCGGGCGGTGACCAGCGGGTGCGTCACCTGCGCCGCACCGGATGCGAACAGCTTGGCGCCTTCGAGCCGGAGCGGTGCGTCGGGCGCGTCCTGGGTGTAGCGCAGGCCGTCGGTGCCCTCAGTGACCCAGATCCCGAACAGGGCCCCGTCCCGGACGGCGGCGGCGGCGTCGCCTGCCTGTGTCGGGGTGCCGTAGCGCACGAGGAGCTTGAGGGCGTTGACGTGACCCTCGAACAGCCGTCCGAGCGACAGGTTGGCGGCGCCGACCAGGCGGAGCAGGCGC
>CAXTOD010000449.1:318-2168 GCA_964245705.1 uncultured Acetobacteraceae bacterium | reverse complement strand
GCCCGAACAGCACCCGGCGCTCCTCCTCCGTCCTGATGCCGCCGGCGTCGGGGTTCACGGTCTGCACCAGGTCGTAGGCACGGGTGGTGGCCGGACGCGCCTTGATCGCGGCGTGCCAGCGCCGGAGGTGGGGGAAGTCGTCGATCGCCTGGCCCTGCGCGTCGGGAAGGATCCAGGGAAAGCTCGCCATGTCGGCGATCGTGTACGAGTCGCCGGCGAGAAAGGCGCGGTCGGCCAGCCGGCGGTCCAGCACGCCGTAAAGGCGGTTGGTCTCGTTGACGTAGCGGTCGATCGCGTAGGGGATCTTCTCCGGCGCGTAGTTGCGGAAATGGTGGTTCTGCCCGGCCATCGGCCCGAGGCCGCCCATCTGCCAGAACAGCCATTGCAGCACCTCGGCCCGGCCGCGCGCGTCGTCCGGGATGAAGCGGCCGGTCTTCTCGGCCAGGTAGAGCAGGATCGCGCCGGACTCGAACAGCGACAGCGGCTCGCCGCCGCCGTCGGGGGCATGGTCGACGATCGCCGGGATGCGGTTGTTGGGGGCCACCAGGAGGAAGGCCGGCGTGAACTGCTCGCCGCGGCCGATGTTCACCGGGATCACCCGGTACTCGATCCCGGCCTCTTCCAGGAACAGCGTGATCTTGTGGCCGTTCGGGGTGGTCCAGTAGTACAGGTCGATCATTCCGGCCTCCTTGTGGTTTGGCCAATTCCACACGAGATGGCATAGGCCAGATCCGTTCGCACCTTCCGCCCGCGGGGATCGGCCGGCAAGCCGCTCCGCGCCTGCCGCCACCGCCAACCTTTCCGGAGACCATCGATGCGGATCCTCGGCCCCGCCCTGCTCGCCGCCAGCCTGACGCTCGGAGCCGCAGGCCCGGCGCTGGCGATCGGGCTTCCGACTCCCACCGGCCTGCCTGCGACGCAGCCGGTGCCGAGCCCGCATCCCTACGACACCACCGCCGACGCCCACGCGCAGGTCGACGCCGCCTTTGCCGCCGCGCGCAGGAGCGGCCGCGACGTGCTGATCGACTTCGGCGCCAACTGGTGCCCCGACTGCCGCATGCTGAACGGGGTGATGCAGATGCCGGCGGTGAAGGCGTGGCGCGACAGCCGGTTCGAAACGGTGATGGTCAACGTCGACCGGTTCAACGTCAACATGGACGTGGCAGCGCGCTACGGCGTCACGGTGAAGCAGATCCCGACCGTGCTGGTGCTGACCCCGCAGGGGAAGCTGCTGGATCCGGACGGCACGCTGGCGCTCGGCCATGCGCGCGCGATGTCGCCGCAGGCCTCGGTGGACCAGATCGCCGCCTGGGACGCGCGTCCGCATTGACGACGGCCGGTCGTCCTGCCGTTACACGGCTCGGTCATGCGGTGACGCGGGCCGGGTCGGCGGGGGAGCGGACGATGGGATGGAAGCGTTTGGCGGCGGCGGCGGTGCTCGCGCTCCTGTGCGGGACCGGGCGTGCCTCGGCCCAGGACGCGGAAGGCGGTGCGCACCAGGCCCTCGACCGCGCGCTGGCGGTGCTCCGGCTGCGGACGACGGCGGCGAGCCGGAAATGCCTGGAGGCCATGGCCGAGGTGCACCAGACCGAGGACCAGGTGTCGGCGCTGACCAGGAACGGGCCCGGCACGGAGGACAAGCCGAACCCGAGCCTGGACATCGCCCGGGACGTGCTGGGATCTGACTACGACACCGCAACCGCGGCGTGCACGCCTGATGCGGTGCGGGCGTGCCAGGCGCCGGGAGGTGCTCGCCGGCTTTCTGGCGCGGCCGCGTCTCTACGGCACGCCGGCCCTGGCCGAGGCGCTCGATGCCCGTGCCCGCGACAACCTGCGGCGCGCGATCGCGT
>CAXTOD010000449.1:0-308 GCA_964245705.1 uncultured Acetobacteraceae bacterium | reverse complement strand
GTGCCGCGATGGCAAAGGCGTGCGGCAGCGTGACCGCAACGCAGGCGCAGTGACCGCTTGAGACCTTTGGCGTGTGGCGTTGCCCGGTCCCTGGCCGCGCTGCCTGCGGCCGATGGCGGCAGCGCCCGGAACGGAACGAGGCGGGCATGAGCGGCATCCTCACCAGCACCACCACCGGCCGCCGCGGCCGTGCGGATCCGGGGGGCGTCGGTGCCGGCGATGGTCCAGACAGCCCGGCGGATGCCGCCGGGCGGCAGGCCCGGGCGGCGCGACGGCGCGACGGTGTGTGGCGGCTGGCGATCCTGGCC
>CAXTOD010000448.1:0-2168 GCA_964245705.1 uncultured Acetobacteraceae bacterium | reverse complement strand
GCGCTGCGCCGGCGCGGCCGGCCCGCCGCCTGAACCGGACCCGGGCCTTCGCCGCTCGCCGACACCGTGCGCGCGGCCGGAAGGCAGGACGGCCAGGATGACGACCGTTTGACGGTGTGGAGGCCGTGCGCCAAGCTGGGGCACGGCCGGACTGGCCCGATCGGCCGGTCGCGGGCCTGATCGCCCCTGGCGTCGCCGCGGTACAACCCGTGCATGTCGTCCTCCCGACAACCGGCAGCAGGAGCATTCATGGCGATCATGGCGGTGGACGGACCGGACATCCTGTCCGCCGAGGGCAGGCGGACGATCCTGAACGACGACAGGCCGGCCGAATTCCTACCCGGGTGGCGCGCAATCAACGCGTATGACGGGCTGGCGCCGGTGACGATCGTCAGCTTCGTCCACGACGGCGGCGACGAGGGGCTGTGGTTCCTCGACTCCGGGCTGCGCCGGTGCGGCGGGGCCGCGCGCGAGGTGCCGGCGCCGATGCTGGCGGACATGATGGACCGGCTGTGCCCGCTGCTCGACGGGCTGTGGGCCGCCCTGGCGCTGTCGGACCGGCCCCGGCCGATGACGGAGGCGGAGCGGGAGTTCCTCGACCTGCCGCCGTATTGCCGCACCAGCCTGCTCGAGCTGTATCTCGGCGCCTTCAACTCCGCGCTGACGTTCCGGCGCTTCGACCTGCCGGGCGGCGGGCAGCCGCACACGCCGACGCTGTCCTGCGGACCGCGTCAGGTGCCGCTGCGCATGCAGGGGATGCACGGGCTGTTCGATCCGGGCCTGCTGCAGCGTGAGCAGGCGCGGCTGGTGCGGGACGGCTTCATGCTGCTGCCCTCGCCGGTGGACGGGCAGCCCCTTCGCTGCGACCGCAGCCTGGCGCTGGATCCCGACCTCACCGCCTACCGGCTGCACGACCCGCGCTGGCAGCTCACCGTCTACCTGCTCGCGGGCGAGATCTACTTCCGCACGATGGCGGTATACGTGCCGGAAGCGCGGCTGGTGCTGGCCGCCGATCCGGACGCGTTCGCGGCGCGCTGGCCGGACCTGGAGATCGCGTTCCGGCGCCACCTGGCGCGTCATGGGCGGGCGCTGTTCGGCTACCTCGACGCCCCCGGCACGGTGCCGCTGCACTTCTGGCGCGGCCGCAACGCCATGCACCTGGGGCACCTGCTGTGGAATGACCTGTCCGGGATCGCGGCGGTGGTGGACGCGGCGCCGGTTGGCGGGCTGCCGTCGTTCCTGGTGTGCGAGGCCGGGTCGCGGCCGGAAATGTACGGGCCGATCGACCGGATCTTTCCCGAGCTCCAGGGCCGGGTGGTGCGGCGCGAGGAACCGTTCATCGCCCTGGTCGACGGCTTCTACGAGACCGGAGCCTGCCTGTTCCGGTCGAGCGGGATGCACGTGAGCAAGGCGCTGCGCGACCGGATCAGCGCGCCCGACCGCCAGGCGGAAGCACCGGTGGTCCTGCTCGGCCTGCGCACGGAGAACCGCACCCTGCACGACCTTCCCGGGTTCTGCCGGGCGCTGGTGGCGCACCTCGCGGCCACGATCGGCCGCGCGCTGCTGGTGGTGGACGGACACAACCGGCAGGACGGCGACCCGGCCGCCGGGGGTGGCGCGATGATCTGGAGCCATGGCGAGCTGGACGCGCAGTCCTCGCCGGTGGAGGCAGAGCGGGCACTGGTGGAGGTGGTCCGCGAGGCGGCGCGCGGCACCGGGATCGAGGTGCTCAGCACGATCGGCGAGCCGGTGGCGGAAAGCATCGCGTGGGGACGGGCGGCCCGGTTCTTCGTGTCGTTCTGGGGCGCCGGGCTCGCCAAGTACCGCTGGGCCTGCAACTGCCCGGGCGTGGTGCTGACCAACCGCTGGAACCTCGGCAACCTCAACGACCTGCCGATCTACTCCAACCCGGTGACGATGGAGCAGCCGAGCCCGATGACGTTCGTGGACGCGGGCGCCGTGCACGACCTGCCGGACAGCCCGCTGCTGGTGCGGCACGGCGCGGCGCACGTGCCCTCGCTGTGCAACTTTTGGGTCGACATGCCGGCCGTGCTCGAGGCGGTCGAGGCGATGGCGCGGGACCACATACCGGCGCCGCTGCGGGTGCCGGCCGTGGCGGCGTCGCGCGGCCGGGCGGGCATTCCCGCCGTCGTGGAAACCCGGTCCCT
>CAXTOD010000447.1:1015-2170 GCA_964245705.1 uncultured Acetobacteraceae bacterium | reverse complement strand
GCGAACCGGCGGCTGTCCGGCACGGCGGCCCTGGACGGCGCCGTGTCGCGCTGGGCGCTGGTGCTGCCGGCGCTGGCGATCCTCGGATGCTGGGCGGCGACGCTGTGGCGCGCGCCGCGCGTCGGGGCGATGGGACGGGAGGCTGCCGGGCTGTTCGCGCTCGGCTTCATGGTCCTGCTGCTCGGCAGCGCGGTCGCCGGGCTGCGCGCGCCGGCGTCGCTGCACGACGGTCCGGCGCTGGAGGCGGTGTTCGCGATGTTCGCCGGCGCCTACTGGTGGATCGGCGCCGCGACCGGTTGGAGGCCGCCGGCGGTGCTGGGGCGGCTGCAGTTCTGGCTGCTGTTCGCGGGCACTGGCTTCGCCCTGCTGCCGCAGCCGACGCTGGCGGCGTTCGGCGCCGCCCTGACCAGCCTGTCGGTGCTGGCGTTCGCGCTGGTGGTGGCGGCCACCCTGCTGCGCGGCCGGAGCGTGCCGGTGCCGATGCGGTCGGCGGTGCGGACGGGAGCGGCCCGGTGAGCGGCGTGGCGGGCGGGCTCGTTGCCCCAACGGTCGCAGGCGGCCTTGGCACCGAGACGCGCGACTGGGTGGCGCTGCTCAAGCCGCGCGTCATGACCCTGGTGGTGTTCACCGGCGCGATCGGCCTGTTCGTGGCGCCGGGGCACGTCCATCCGCTGGTCGCCTTCATCGCCATCCTGTGCATCGCCATCGCCACCGGCGGGGCGGGGGCGATCAACATGTGGTACGACCGGGACATCGACGCCCTGATGCGCCGCACCGCCAGGCGGCCGGTGCCGGACGGGCGCATCGCGCCGGGCGACGCCCTGGCGTACGGGATCGGCCTCAGCGTGTTCTCGGTGGTGCTGATGGGCCTGGCCACCAACCGGGTCGCCGCGGTGTCGCTGGCGTTCTCGATCCTGTTCTACGTGGTGGTCTACACGATGTGGCTGAAGCGCTCGACGCCGCAGAACATCGTCATCGGCGGCGCCGCCGGCGCGTTCCCGCCGATCATCGGCTGGGCCGCGGCGACCGGACAGATCGGCCTGCTGCCGGTGCTGCTGTTCGGGATCGTGTTCTTCTGGACCCCGCCGCACTTCTGGGCGCTGTCGCTCTACGCCTGCAAGGACTACGGCAACGCCGGCGTGCCGATGCTGCCGG
>CAXTOD010000447.1:0-1005 GCA_964245705.1 uncultured Acetobacteraceae bacterium | reverse complement strand
CCCTGGGGCGGCGTCGGCGCGAGCGGCATCGGCCGTGAGGGCGGCACGGAAAGCTTCAACGACTACTTCGACGTGAAAAGCGTCATGTTGCCGATGGAAGCCAAGCCCTTCGACTGGTACGGCAACGCCGGCGGGCCGATGCTGCCGGTGGTGCGCGGCGCACGCCATACCCGCTGGCAGATCCTGCTCTACACCGTGCTGCTGTGCGCGAGCTCGCTGGCGCCGGCGCTGCTCGGGCTGACCGGACGGATCTACCTGGTGCCCGTCCTGCTGCTCGACGCCGGCTTCCTCCTCTGCGCCCTGCGCGTGCTGCGCGACCGGCAGGACGCGACCGGCACCAGCCTGAGCGGCGACAGGCCGGCCCGGCAGGCGTTCCGGTACTCGCTGCTCTACCTGGCGCTGCTGTTCGTGGCGGTGTGCGCGGACCGGCTGCTTGGCTGAGCCGGCGGAGCTGGACGCCGCCGCGCGCGAGGCCGAGGTCGCGCGGCGCCGGCGCGGCCGCAACCGGGCGGTGCTGGGAGTGCTGCTGCTGTTCGCGCTGCTGATCTACGGGTTGGCGATGGTCAGGCTCGGCGGCTGATCCGGCCGCTCGCGGTCGGAACCAGCCGGCCCGGGTCGAGGACCTTGCGGACCGGGTCGGCATCGGTTGCGCGCGTGCGGTCGAGCAGCGTCCGCAGCACCGGCCGGTAGCGGGGGTCGGTGCTCGCGCGGCCGGCCAGCGCCCGGAGCAGCGCCGCCTGTCCGGCCCGTTCGAGCCGCATCGCCATGATGGCCAGGCTGCAGCGCTGCTCGACCAGGGGCCGGACCAGCTGGTCGTCGAGCAGGCGTTGCCGGGCCGAGGCTGCGCTGCGTCCGAGCAGGCCGACATGTCCCATGGAAGCCTTCCGCATCCGTTGTCCCGCCGTTGCGCAAGCGTATCGAGACCGGACGCGGCGTGCAACGCTTCTGCCGCGATCAGTGCAGGATGATCTCGACGCGTCGGTTCTGCGGCTCGCGGGTGTTCGG
>CAXTOD010000446.1:0-2173 GCA_964245705.1 uncultured Acetobacteraceae bacterium | reverse complement strand
CCAGGAACTGAACAACCCGTACTTCGTGACCATGCAGAAGGCGCTGCGCAGCGCCGCCGCTTCCATCGGCGCCACCGTGGTGGTCACCGACGCGCACCACGACGTGACGAAGCAGATCAGCGACGTCGAGGACATGCTGCAGCAGCACATCAACATCCTGCTGGTGAACCCGACCGACTCCGCCGGCATCGCGTCCGCGGTGACGGAAGCGCACAAGGCCGGGGTGATCGTGGTGGCCGTCGACGCCAACGCCAACGGCCCGGTGGACGCGTTCGTCGGCTCGAAGAACTACGACGCCGGCGTGATGGCCTGCACCTACCTCGCCAACGCGATCGGCGGCAACGGCAACGTGGCGCTGCTCGACGGCATCGCGGTGGTACCGATCCTGGAGCGCATCCGCGGCTGCAAGGCCGGGCTGTCCAAGTTCCCGGGCATCAAGATCGTCGACACCCAGAACGGCAAGCAGGAGCGCGACGTGGCGCTCAGCGTCACCGAGAACATGATCCAGGCGCATCCCGACCTGAAAGGCATCTTCAGCGTCAACGACGGCGGCTCCATGGGCGTGCTGTCGGCGATCAACTCGTCGGGCAAGGACATCAAGCTGACCTCGGTCGACGGTGCGCCGGAAGCGGTGGCGGCGATCGCCAAGCCCGGCTCGAAGTTCATCGAGACCTCCGCACAGTTCCCGGGCGACATGGTCCGCATCGGCCTGGGGCTTGCGCTGGCCGACTACTGGGGTGCTACTAACACGGTGCCGAAACTGGTGCCGATCGACGTGAAGCAGGTCGACGCCGAGGCGGCGAAGACGTTCCACTGGTAAGGCCGGCCACCGGCAGGGATCGGCCACCGCTAGCATAGGTCAGGGCGCATGGATGCAATCCTTGAGCTCCGGGGGATCAGCAAGGGCTTCCCCGGCGTGAAGGCCCTTTCCGGGATCGACCTGTCGGTCCGCGCCGGAGAGATCCATGCGCTCCTGGGTGAGAACGGTGCCGGCAAGTCGACGCTGATGAAGATCCTGTCCGGCATCTACCGGCCGGACGAGGGCCGCATCGTCGTCGACGGGCAGGAGCGGCATTTCCACGACTACCACGACGCGGTCGCCGCCGGCATCGGCATCGTGTTCCAGGAATTCTCCCTGATCCCGTACCTGAACGCGGTGGAGAACATCTTCCTGGGACGCGAGCGCCGGCGCTTCGGCCTGCTGCAGACCGCCTCGATGCGGGCGGAGGCGGTGGCCCTGTTCGAGCGGCTCGGCGTGTCGATCGACCTGTCGGCCGAGGTGGGCACGCTGAGCGTGGCGCAGCAGCAGTTCATCGAGATCGCCAAGGCGCTGGCGCTGGACGCACGCATCCTGATCCTCGACGAGCCCACCGCGACGCTGACCCCGGCCGATGCCGAGCACCTGTTCGTCATCATGCGGGCGCTGAAGGCGCAGGGCGTGGCGATGATCTTCATCTCCCACCACATGGACGAGATCTTCGAGATCTGCGACCGCATCACCGTGCTGCGCGACGGCCAGTTCATCGGCGTGACCCCGGTGGCCGACACCGACATGGACGCGCTGGTGCAGATGATGGTCGGGCGCAGGCTGGAGCGTTCCTTCCCGCCCAAGCCGGAGTTCCACGGCACGCGCCGGCCGGTGCTGGAGGTCGAGCTGCAGATCGAGCGCGGCGGCCCGGTCAACGCCTTCGTGCTGCACGAGGGCGAGATCCTGGGCTTCTCCGGCCTGGTCGGCTCGGGACGCACCGAAACGGTGATGGCGGTCCTGGGCGCCGACCCGGCCTACCGCAAGACGGTCCGCATCAACGGCGAGGAGGTGCGGCTGTCGGACCCGGCAGCGGCACTCGCCAGCGGGCTCGGCATCCTGCCGGAATCACGCAAGGTCGAAGGGCTGATCACCAGCTTCAGCATCCGCGACAACATCTCGATCAACAACCTGGGCAAGTACCGCCAGCTGGGCGCGTTCCTCGACTTCGCCTCCGAGCGCAGCACCACCGATGCCATGATGAAGAGCGTCGGCGTCAAGGCGCCGAACCAGGGCACCACGGTCGAGACCCTGTCGGGCGGCAACCAGCAGAAGGTGGTGCTGGCGCGCTGGCTCAACCACCACTGCAAGATCCTGTTCTTCGACGAGCCGACCCGCGGCATCGACGTCGGCGCCAAGGCCGAGATC
>CAXTOD010000445.1:0-2184 GCA_964245705.1 uncultured Acetobacteraceae bacterium | reverse complement strand
CAGCAGCGGCACGATCGCCGTCCATGGATTGTCCGGAACAAAAGGAGGCTGGCTATGCCACATGGAATGCATCAAACTAGGCCTCGTTGGGCGCTCTAAACACTTAGGAGGCCGGGCAGCATTCAGAACCGCATTCGGCCGGGGTATCAACCCGGTCATAACGGAAAGCGGAACAAGACGGACTCACGATGCCGTCGTTGCCCGGCGAGCGAGGATCAGTCGAGCGCGTAGGCCCTCAGCTCCAGCTGCGACCCCTTCTCCTTCATGAGTTCCAGGTACTTGGGATTTAGCCAATTCTGTATGCCGACCGCATATGCGGGAGTGGCTTTCATCCGCTCATACCAAGCGGCAGTTCGCGGCAGCTCCGACCACAGGTGGCTGAGCTGCAGGTGCTCAAGACGCAGGACGTAGGGCAGTACGGCAAGATCGGCGAGGGTGATGGAGTCCACCGCCAGGAAGTCCCTGTTCTCCAGCGCCCGCTCGGCATCCTTCAGCGACTTCTGCCACGCCTTGAGGGAGGACCCGAACTCGCTCGATGCCGGACCTTGCGGTACCAGGTTCTGGTATACCTTGCGCAGGCGCAGGTCCGGCATAGCTGCATAGTATGCTTCCAGCTTCTCGGGCGTGTCGTGGACCGCCATGAGCTGGTCGCGAAACGCCACTCCGATGCTCAGGACGGCGATGTCCAGGTGGAGCTGGGTGTCGAGACGCTGCATCCAGTTGCGCATCCTCGCGTTTCCCGCCGCCGTGTCCGCGCGCAGCGAGGGCAGGTCGGGAAACGCATCCTCCACATATTCCATGATGATGTTGGATTCGGTGACGACAGTCCCGTCGTGGACCACGACCGGCACCACGCCCTTGGGGTTCAAGGCCAGGAAGGTCGGTTGATGCTGGTCTCCGGCCCGCAGGTTCAACGCGTGGCTGGTCCAGTCCAGGCCCTTGTATGCGAACTGGCAGCGCACCTTCTGGGCGCAGGTCGACATGTCGTTGTGGTAAAGGTCGATCATGAGCTTCGTCTCCTCGCGAGCCGTGGCGATCGCCGGATATTCGCCGAGCAGCCAGGACAGATCAACCTCGAATTAGATCGCGACCAGCTTGGGGAAACCCCGTCCGAACTCGCATAACTCGGGAAGCGCTCCGGGAACGACCCGTCTTCGAGCACCGAGCGCGGTCCGCGCGACGCTGGGAGCATGCGCTCCATCGGCATCTGCTGACAGACCGAACCATCGCCGGCACGGCCGGTCCGCGGGTGCGAGATCGTGTCCGCTCCCTGCGCCGAAAGCAGGTCGGCCTCGTCATGACCAGGTTTGCGAAGCACGCGTGCTTCGAACTGCTGCGCACCCGAAACCACGCTGGCGTCCGCGATTTCCAGACCCTGTTGCACGGAACGGGCTTGCGACAAGGAGGTGGCGGAGACCACACCAGACGCGATGGCCTGCGGACGGAAGCAGCCTTCCGCAAGCCTTTTGGCGATATCGTCGATCGTGCCTGAATCTAACGGGTCATCTGCGGGAACGGCGAGCACCGCGCTGCGGGCGAGCAACGCGGTCCGCACGGTCTTCCGGAACCCGAAGCAGATCACGGCACGGAAGCCGCGGGCGATCCGCCGAGCCGCATCGTCGAGTCTCGCGATCTTGGCCAGGAACACGCTGCGACGCTCGACGCGCACCGTTCGATCGCGGTTGATCAGTCGGAGTCGCGCCGGCCATCTGAGAGGTCACGCCGGACGCGTCCCGGGCCATCTCGGTCCAGCCGTCGACGCGACCGGCGCATGACGGCAGGCATCGCACGATCAAGGACACCGGAACCTCTCTTATGGGACGTCATTCGGTAGACATGATGTCATCCTCCCCGATCCGGGCACGAATGCGGCCGTCGCTCCGTCGCCAGGCGGAACGGCACAGGATGTCGGCGAACCGCGTTCCCCTTCTCCGCGACACGTGCCGCCGACATGGCCGGGATCATCGACCTGTCGACATCATCGGGCGACGTGTAGTGCCCCAGGCCGCGCTTCCCGGCTGGATGCGGCATCCTTGCCGGTTTCCTCCATCCCGAGCAGCAGCGCGGCGAGTTGCCGGCGCCGCGAACCGTCCAGGCGGCCGAAGACTTGCGAGTGCTGCAGGACCTTCAGGACGGCTGTAACCGCCTGAAGGACCCCTGTCACTGCCACGAGAAGAGCGTTGA
>CAXTOD010000444.1:0-2185 GCA_964245705.1 uncultured Acetobacteraceae bacterium | reverse complement strand
GGCTTCGGAGCGCCGGAAGCGGGCAAGCCCGACGCTCCGAAGCCGGCGACGACGAAGCAGACGCGGACGGCGGCGGACGGCGCGCCGAGCGGCTCGCCCAGCATACGACGGCTGCAGGTTTCCCTGCTGGCGCTCGGGTACTACAACAAGCAGATCGACGGCCTGGCGAGCCCGGCGACGCAGGCGGCAGTCAAGGCCTACCAAAGGTCGCTGAAGCATCCGGAGACCGGGTTCCTGACCTACGCGGAAAGCACGGAGCTGGGGAAGGTCGGCGCCCGCAGATGAGCCTCCGGCTGAAGTTCAACCTCGTGATGCTGGCGACCTTCGCGGTCGGCCTGCTCCTGGCTTCCCTGTTCGTGCACCGCATCAGCGTGGCCACCGCCGTGCGCGGGCAGCTCGACCAGGCGGCGGTGATGATGGGCGAGGCGGACGCCACCATCGCCTACACCAACGACGAGGTGGCGCCGCTGCTGGCCGAGCAGAGCAAGGTGCAGTTCCTGCCGCAGTCGATCCCGTTCTTCGCCGCGTCGCAGAGCTTCCGCCTGCTGACCAGCCGGTTCCCGGAGTACCGGTTCCACCAGCCGGCGACCAACCCGACCAACCCGGCCGACCGGCCGGCGGCGTGGGAGGCGGCGATCATCCAGCACTTCCGCGGGGAGCCGTCGCTGCGCCGGCTGGTCAGCGAGCGCGACACGCCGGCCGGGCGGGTGCTGTCGTATTCGGTGCCGATCCGGGTGGAGGATCCGGGCTGCCTGTCCTGCCATTCCACGCCGCAGGCGGCACCCGCCACCATGCTGGACGTGTACGGCTCCAGGAACGGGTTCGGCTGGCATCTGCACGACGTCGTCGGCGCCAGCATCGTGTCGGTGCCCGAGGCCGCGGCGCTGCGGGAGGCCGGCCACCTCACCGCGGTCACGCTGGGCTGGCTGGTCGTCGTGTTCGCGCTGATGCTGGCCCTGGTCAACCTGCTGCTGCACTTCGTGATCATCCGGCCGGTGCGCGCCATCACCGGGATCGCCGACAAGGTGAGCCTGGGCGACTTCGCGGTGCCGGAGTTCGCGGTCGCCGGCGACGACGAGATCGGCTCCCTCGCCCGCTCGTTCAACCGGATGCGCCGGTCGCTGGAGAACGCGATGAAGATGCTGGACGAGTAGGAGCCGGATGCAGCCGGAGCTGATCGGGCGGTTCAGGATCCAGTCGCTGCTGGGACGCGGCGCGATGGGAGTCGTGTATCGCGGCCACGACCCGGAGATCGACCGGCCGGTGGCGATCAAGCTGGTGCGCGCCGACCTGCTGGAGGGCGAGGAACGCGACAGCTACCTGGAACGGTTCCGCAACGAGGCCAAGATCGCCGGCCGCTGCATCCACGCCAACATCGTCAGCATCTACGACTTCGCCCTGGTGGACGGGAACCCGTACCTGGTGATGGAGTACGTCGACGGCGTCGGCCTGCACCAGGCGGTGCCGCGCGGCACCCGCATGGAGATGTCGGAAGCGGTGCACATCGCGCTGCAGGTGCTGGACGCGCTGGACTACGCGCACCGCTTCGGCATCGTGCACCGCGACATCAAGCCGGCCAACATCCTGCTGACGCGCCAGGCGCGTCTGAAGGTGACCGATTTCGGCATCTCGCGCTTCGCCAGCACGGAACTCACCACCACGCCGCTGATGATCGGCACGCCAAGTTACATGTCGCCGGAGCAGTGCGCCGGCGAGCCGGTGGACCAGCGCAGCGACCTGTTCTCGCTGGGCTGCATCCTGTACGAGCTGCTGGCCGGCGAGCGGCCGTTCGCGGGGATCAGCTACACCGACACCATCTTCAAGCTGGTCAACCAGCCGCACACCCCGCTCGGCCAGCTGCGTCCGGACCTGCCGGAAAGCCTGGGGGCGGTGATCGACCGGGCGCTGGCGAAGCGGCCGGCGGACCGGTTCGACGACGCCGCCAGCTTCGCCACCGCCTTGCGCGGCGTCGCCCCGCCCGGGGACGCGGTGCCGGCGGCGATCTCCGGCAGCCTGCCGACGATCTTCCCGACGGGCGACGCCGTTCCGGCGCCGGCCACGGCACCGGCCACGGCACCGGCCGCGGCACTGGTCGCGACACTGGCCGCAGCACCGGCGGAGGGTCCCGGCGAAGGCCCGGACGACGATCCGGACGCAGACACCATGCGGCTGCCGCAGGTAGAGA
>CAXTOD010000443.1:0-2188 GCA_964245705.1 uncultured Acetobacteraceae bacterium | reverse complement strand
GGCGACGGCTTCTGCTGCAGGCGGGCGAGCAGGTCCGCTACCGGCGGGTGCTGCTGCGCGCAGGCGCGCTCGTGCTGTGCGAGGCCGAGAACTGGTATGTGCCCGGCCGGCTCCCGCCCTGGATGAACCGCCTGCTCGACCGCACCACGATCCCGTTCGGACGGGTGGTCGAACCGCTCGGGTTCCGGCGGCACCGGCTGTCGATGGTGGCGCTGCGGCGTCCGGCGGCGGCCGGGGCCGGCGACCCGGTCCGCCGCCACGCGGTGTTGCGTCAGGAGGCGATGCTGACGCGTACCGACGGGCTGCCGTTCTGCGAGGTGGTGGAAACCTTCACCAGCGCGCTGCTCGACGGGGCGGACGCGCAACGGCTCCGGAATGACGCAGGTGGGCAGGCGGTCCGGGACAAATTCTTGACGATGTAACCTTCAGGTTACAACCTGTCGCGTCATCTGGAGCCTGCGCGTGTCCCAGCCCGACGAGACGATCGAGAAACGGTTGCTGCGCTCTATAAAGCGGCGCAACGGGCTCAAGGGCCTCGCGATCGTCATCCCGGCGCTGACCCTGTGGTGGCTTCTGAGCCACTGGCTGATGCGGCGTTACGGCATCGAGTCTAACATCGCCAGCTTCGGCACGCTGCTTTGCATAGGTGTCCTGCTCCGGTGGCTCGGACTGGACAAGGCGCGCGATCCGCGGATGACCTCCCGGCTGCACTGGCTGCTGAAGGAGCGGTCGGACCGCATCACGTCACGCACCAGGCGGTTCTGGATCGTCTGCATGGGCCTGGCGATCATGCTGTGGGTGCCGATCATGCTGTTCGACCAGCGTCATTCCTCCAACCTGGCGGACGGATGGACCGTCCTGCTGATCTTGATGGGGAGCGGTCGTCCGAACCTCCTGTGGCGACTGCCGAAGACGATGGACGAGCTTGAGCGGGCGCACTACCTGGCCGCGACGCAGCGGGCCTACGCGCTGACGGTGTCGATGTGCGTGGTCGCGCTCGTGCTGGACCGCTATTGGCCCGGCCGGCTCCCGGGAATGATCAGCCTTTCGCTGCTGGCCGGCATTCTGGCCCAGCAGGTCGGCCTGGAGATGCATGAGGCACGAGCCATGACGGGCGATGAATGACGTGTCGCTGGCGGAACGCCGGCTCGGCAACAGGCTGCGCGAGCTGCGCGTGCGTCGCGACCTGACGCAGGCGGCGCTGGCGGAACGCGTGGGCGTGTCGCGCAAGACCATCAACACCGTCGAGAACGGCGTGTTCATCCCGTCGGTGCTGCTGGCGCTCGGCCTGGCGGAGGCGCTGGACGCGCCGGTCGAAACGCTCTTCTTCTTGGAGCCTGCGGACTGAGCGCCGCGACACGTCACGCCATCGTTCGCCGAGAGCCGGACGGTGCACATCCGCACGGCTTCGTCCAGCGAGCGGAGCCGGCGAGGAACGGGACGCTCAAGCCACCTGCCGTTGCCCGGCAAGCGCCCCGGCAGCCAGGCCAGCGGCCATGGCCACATAGACGCCCGCCATCGCCCGCCTAGACAGCACGAACTCCCAGCCCGGGGTAAAGCGCTTCGGGGTGGCGACGTAGTCGACCGCGGCGGCAAAGGCGGACAGGGCCAGCGCGTCGCACAGCATCGGCAGGGGCTTGAGCGGGCGGCGACGGACGATGGCGCGCTCGAACAGCGCCGCCCAGAACAGGGTGGCGGCATAGTGGGTCAGGACGCCGACGCCGGTGTGGCGCAGGTCGGCACGCAGGACGGCGGCGGCCGCCTCGCCGTTCAGCCAATGGCTGGTGGCGTTGACCGGCTGCAGCGCACCCCGGCCTTCCAGCCGTGCCACAAAGGCGAGTGCCGCCGTTGAGGTGGCGCCGGCGACGGTGCCGGACAGGAGGGCGCGGCGCAGGACGGTGATCCAGAAGGCCATCGGCGGCTCCATCGTTGGGTCGGCCAGCCTCCGCCAGGTCAGGCGAGCAGGCCGGTGCGGTGCAGGGCGTCGTCGGGAATGCGGGTGGCGGCGGCGACGCGGCCGGCCAGCACCGGCAGCAGGGCGGCAACCGCGACGGCGGCGTGCTGGACCGGGCGGTGCATCGCGACGCGGGACAGCAGGGTGGCGCCCCTCACCTGTCCGGATACGTCGCGCCGCATCGCCGCGCCGAGTGCTGCCGGCCGTGCGCCGGCGGCGAGCAGAACGTCGCAC
>CAXTOD010000442.1:0-2200 GCA_964245705.1 uncultured Acetobacteraceae bacterium | reverse complement strand
CTGCAGCACGTCGCGCGGGATGCCGGCCTCGTGCAGCACCCGCACCGCCAGCGCCGCGACCAGCGGCGTTTCCTCCGCCGGCTTCGCCAGCACCGCGTTGCCGGCCGCCAGCGCCGCCGCCACCTGACCCACGAAGATCGCCAGCGGGAAGTTCCACGGGCTGATGCACACCACCGGCCCGAGCGGATCCCCGGCGTCGAACCCGGGCTCGCGGATCCCCGCCGCGTAGTAGCGCAGGAAGTCCACCGCCTCGCGCACCTCGCCGACCGCGTTGGCGGCCGACTTGCCCGCTTCCCGGATGATCGGCCCGAGCAGCTCCGGCAGCAGCGCCTCCAGCTGGTCCGCGGCCGCGTCGAGGCGGCCCGCCCGGTCCGCGACCGGCACTGCGTTCCAGCGCATCGTGGCCTCCACCGCCGCCGTCACGGCGCGCGGAACGTCGTCCGGCTGCACGTCCCGGCAGCGCCCGACCAGGCGGCGGCGGTCGGCCGGATCGCTGCAGTCCCGCCAGCACCCTTCCGCGGCCTCGAACGCCAGCAGCGGCTCGGCCAGCAGCGTTCCGACCGCCTCGTCGATCCGCCCGCCCAGCCCGGCCAGCACCTCCTCCGACGCGAGATCAAGCCCGGCAGCGTTGCGCCGCACCGGGCCGAACAGCTCCGCCGGCAGCGGGATCGACGGATGCGGCGCACCGCGCGGCACCGCGGACGCGGCCAGCCGCACGGGGTCGGCCACCAGCTCGGCCACGGGCTCGTCCGGATCGGCGATCCGGTTGACGAACGAGCTGTTGGCCCCGTTCTCCAGCAGCCGACGCACCAGGTACGCCAGCAGCGTCTCGTGCGTGCCGACCGGAGCATAGATCCGGCACGGCCGGTCCAGCCTCGCCGGCCCGACCACCTGCTCGTACAGCGTCTCGCCCATGCCGTGCAGGCACTGGAACTCGTACTGCCCGGGCACGAACTCGGCGCCTGCCATCGCCATGATCGCAGCCACGGTCTGCGCGTTGTGCGTGGCGAACTGCGGAAACACCGCGTCCGGCGCGTCCAGCAGCAGCCGCGCGCAGGCGAGATACGACAGGTCGGTGTGCAGCTTGCGCGTGAACACCGGATAGTCCGGCATCCCTCCTTCCTGCGCCTTCTTGATCTCGCTGTCCCAGTAGGCGCCCTTCACCAGCCGCACCATCAGCCGGTGCCCCGTCGCGCGCGCCAGCGCCACCAGGTGCGCGATCACCGTTGGCGTGCGCCGCCCGTACGCCTGGACCACGAAGCCGATGCCGTCCCAGCCCGCGAGGTCCGGCTGCCCGCACAGGCTTTCCAGCAGGTCGAGCGAGATCTCGAGCCGGTCCGACTCCTCCGCGTCGATGTTCAGCCCGACCTCGTGCCGCCGCGCCAGGCTGGCCAGCCCCGCCAGCCGCGGCAGCAGCTCGGCCCGCACCCGGTCCTGCTGCGCACGGGAGTAGCGCGGATGCAGCGCCGACAGCTTGACCGAGATGCCGGCGCCGTCGAGCAGGCCGCGAGCCTCGCCCTGCGCGCCCGGAACGCCGCCGTTGTGCGCCCCGATCGCCCGGATGGCCCGCTCGTACTCCCCGAGATAGCCCCGCGCGTCCGCCTCGGTCAGCGCCGCCTCGCCCAGCATGTCGAAGGAATAGCGGAACCCCTGCCGTTCCCGCTTCGACGCCGCGCGCAGCGCGTCCTCGATGGTCTCGCCCACCACGAACTGCTCACCCAGCACGCGCATCGCCCGGTCCATCGCCGCCCGGATCAGCGGCTCGCCGCCGCGACGCAGCACGCGCAGCAGCGCCCCCGGCAGCCCGGCCTGCTGCCCGCCATCCTGCAGCCGCCCGGTGACCAGCAGGCCCCAGGTGGCCGCGTTCACGAACAGCGACGGGCTCTGCCCGAGATGCGCCCGCCAGTCGCGCGCCCCGATCTTGTCGCGGATCAGCCGGTCGCGCGTGGCGGGATCGGGCACCCGAAGCAGCGCCTCCGCCAGGCACATCAGCGCCACGCCCTCCTCGCTGGACAACGCGTACTCCCGCATCAGCCCTTCCACCGGCCCGGGCCGCCCCCGCGCCCGCAGCGCCTCCACCAGCCGTGTGGCGAGCGCCGTGGCGGAATCGGGCGTTTCCGGCGCGATCCGCAGCAGCGCGTCGACGCAGTCCGGCTCCGCCCGCCTGGTGGCCGCGGTGATCCGCCGGCGCGTGTCGGAG
>CAXTOD010000441.1:0-2206 GCA_964245705.1 uncultured Acetobacteraceae bacterium | reverse complement strand
CGGCCGGCGGGCTGGCCCGGCTCCGGGAGCGCGGCCTTGCCGGGCGCCTTCCCGGTCGCCTTCTGGGCGATCCGGACTTCGCGCTCGGCATCCTTGGCCTGCTTCGCCAGCCGCGCCTGCACCAGAGGGTCACCGGGATCGTTGCCGGGACCGAGCGCCTTGTACCCGCCGCCGACCGGCGGCGACATCGGGATCGACAGGGAGGCCTCGATCTCGTCGACGTTGGCGGTGACCGGGAACAGGCCCATCATCGGCGCAATGCGGGCGACGATCTTCCGCCAGGTCGGCACGGCGTTCCAGCCGGACGTGTACCAGCCATGCGTTTCCGGTGTCGCGATCGGACTGTCGAGCATCACGTACACCGCGTAATGCGGGTCGTTCAGCGGGAAGATGCCGGTGAACGCGGTGATGTTGGTGTGCTTGAGGTAGCCGCCATGCGGGCCGACCTTCTCGGCGGTGCCGGTCTTGCCGCCGACGAAGTAGCCCGGGATCTCGGCCTGCTTGCCGGTGCGCTCGTCGTCCGGGCCGGCCACCACCATGCGCAGGATGCGCCGGAGCAGGGAGGAGGTGTCCTCCGACAGCACGCGCTTGCCCTGCGGCACGATCTTCGGCTCGGGCGCGGTGGGCTGGTCGTCGGACAGGGTGTCAGCGACGGGCTGCAGCGCGGGCTGCATGGAGGTGCTGTCGGCGGTGTCGCCCGGCTGCGGGTCGTCCCGGGCGAGCAGGGTCGGCTTGACCAGGATGCCGCCGTTGGCGGTCGCGGCGGTGCCGCGCACGATGGCGAGCGGGGGCACCGCGACGCCGTGGCCGAACGCGACCGTCATCACCGCGGACAGGCCCCAGTTGCTCAGCCGCGGCAGCAGCGGGCGCGCCGCCTCGGGCAGCTCCACCGGCACGCGGTCGAAGAAGCCCATGTTGCGGAGCCAGTCCTGCTGGCGCTTGGCGCCGGCGTCGAGCGCCATGTGCGCGGCCGCCGGGTTGGACGACAGCGCCAGCGCTTCCGGCATCGCCAGCCAGGGTGCGAAGTGGTCGGTCTTCATGTCGGAAATGGTGAAGCGCCCGACATGGATCGGCGTGGTGGAGAACTTGTCCCACACGTGCGCGATGCCGTCCTGCAGCACCATCGCCGCGGTCTGCAGCTTGAAGGTGGAACCGGGCTCGTACATGCCGGTGACGGCGCGGTTGAAGCGCTCGTCGTCGGTGGCCTTGTTGTAAAGGTTGCTGTCGTAGTCGGGCAGGCTGACCATGGAGATGATCTCGCCGGTGCGCACGTCCATCACGATGGCGCAGGCGCCGATCGCCTGGAAGTGCTGCCGCGCCGCTTCCAGCTCCTCGCGCACCACGCCCTGCACGCGCACGTCGAGCGACAGCCGCAGCGAGGAATGATCGGTGTTCAGCTGGTGGTCGAAGGAGCGCTCGACGCCGCCGACGCCATGGTCGTCCACGTCCACCGCACCCATGATCTGCGCAGCCGTGCGGCCGAGCGGGTAGTGGCGCTTCTCGCCGGGCTCGAAATAGATCCCGGGAATGCCGAGGTCGTTGATCAGCAGTTCCTTGTCCGGCGTGATGTCGCGGACGATGTAGACGAACTGCTTCTTCGACGACAGCCGGCGCACCGTTTCGTCCGCGTCCAGCGTGGGCAGCACGGTCCTGAGCTTGGTGGCGGCATCCGCGGGGTCGGCAATTTCCAGCGGGTTGGCGAACACGGCGGCGAGCGGCAGGGATATCGCCAGGATCTGGCCGTTGCGGTCGGTGATGGTGGCGCGGTGCACGTGCGGCAGGCCGACGTCGTCGGCGTACAGGCTGTGCGGGTCGGTCTTGATCGTGGGAATCTGCGGCACCTGCGGCGCGATCTGCCGCTTGGCCGGTGCCATCGGGAACAGCACGGTGGCGCCGACCAGCTTCACCGACACCGCGCCGAACAGGCAGGCGAAGCCGGCCGCGGTGGCGAGCAGGCGCACGCGCATCCGCTCCAGCGCCGCGCGCTGCTGGAGGTCGCGCCCGGTCACGCTGACGACGGTTTCGGGTCGCCGGCCGGGTCCGAAATGATCGTCGGACGCCACGGATCAGTTGCCGTCCGACAGCGGCACCGGGGCCGGAAGGGCGAGGTGGGCGCCGCCGCCGAGCGAGGAGCCGAGCGCGGACACGGTCTGCGGCGCCGCCTCGGCCGCCGACCCCGCCGCCGAGGCGCAGGCCAAGCGCGAGG
>CAXTOD010000440.1:0-2208 GCA_964245705.1 uncultured Acetobacteraceae bacterium | reverse complement strand
ACCAGGACCCCGGCGCGCGACACCGCATGCAGCGCCACCGCCAGCGGCTCGGCGCAGGCCGCGACCCGGAACTCCATCCCGTCCGGCACCGGCACGCATTGGTCGGCGCGCACCACCACGTGCTCGGAGAACGCGCCCTGCACGTGCGGCGTCAGCGCCGCACTGCCGAGGAAGCGCATGTTGCGGCACAAATTGCCGCGGCCGGCACGGCAGTAGCGGCAATGCAGGCACGGCCGGCTCGGGTTGATTGCCACCCGTGTGCCGACCGAGAGCCCGGCCGGCAGCGTCCAGTCCCCCGCCGGCGCCAGCTCGACCACGGTGCCCGAGACCTCGTGGCCTAGGGTGAGCGGCTCGCGCACCCGGAAGTCGCCCACGCCGCCCTTGTTGAAATACGACAGGTCCGAGCCGCAGATGCCGCCCGCCGCGACGCGCACCCGCGCCTCTCCCGGCTCGAGGTCGCGCTCGTCCCGATGTTCGACGCGCAGGTCGTGCGCCCCGTGCAGCACTGCCGCGAGCATCCCGCCTCCCAGGCCACCGCCGGTCGGACCGCCGGCTCTTGCAATGTGACCGTTCACATCGCTATGCCACCTCCTCGCCGCCGACGGAAGCTCCTTCGTCGCCGGCGCACGAGCGGGCGGAACCGGCGGATGGGCATCAACGCGTTCGACCTGTCCGGCCGCCTGGCGCTGGTGACCGGATCCAGCCAGGGCATCGGCTTCGCCATCGCGCAGGGCCTGGCCGCCGCCGGCGCCCGCATCGTGCTGAACGGCCGCAGCGCCGACCGGCTCGACGCTGCCGCCGCCGCGCTCGGCGACGCCGCCTGCTCCCCCGACGGCGGCCTCGGCCTGTTCGACGTGACCGACCCGGACGCCGTGGAGCAGGGGATCGCGCGCATCGAGTGCCAAGCCGGTCCGATCGACATCCTGGTCAACAACGCCGGCATCCAGCGGCGCATGACCCTGGAATCGTTTCCCGTCGAGACCTGGCGCGAGGTGATGCGCACCAACCTCGACAGCGTGTTCTTCGTCGGCCAGGCAGTGGCGAAGCGGATGATTCCGCGCGGCCGCGGCAAGATCATCAACATCGCCAGCCTGCAGAGCGAGGCCGCCCGGCCCACCATCGCCCCCTACACCGCGTCCAAGGGTGCGGTGAAGATGCTGACCCGCGGCATGTGCGCCGACTGGGCCCGGCACGGCCTGCAGATCAACGCCATCGGCCCGGGCTACTTCGAGACCGAGCTCAACCGCCCCCTGCGCGAGGACCCGGAGTTCGACGCCTGGCTGCGCCGGCGCACCCCGGCCGGCCGCTGGGGCAGGGTGGAGGAGCTCGCCGGCACCGCGGTGTTCCTCGCCTCCGCCGCGTCCGACTTCGTCAACGGCCAGGTCATCTATGTCGACGGCGGCGTGCTGTCGGTTCTGTGAGGAGACGCGACATGGGTGCCACGCTGCTGCAGCTCTGCCCGGTGCTCCCCGCCACCCAGGCGACGCTGGACGCGACCTTCGACGTCCTGCGCTGGCCCGCCGAGCCGGCCGAGCAGGAGGCCATCCTGGCGCAGCACGGCCCGGCGATCCGCGCCGTCGTCACCGGCGGCCATCTCGGCATCGATCCCGCGCTCGCCGAGCGGCTTCCGGCGCTCGGCATCGTCGCCATCAACGGCGTCGGCTACGACCGCGTCGACCTGCCCGCGATGCAGCGCCTCGGCGTGCGCGTCAGCAACACCCCCGACGTGCTCACCGACGACGTCGCCGACCTCGCCATCGCCCTGATGCTGAACGTGATGCGCGGCCTGCCGGCGGCGGAGCGTCACGTGCGCGACGGGCTGTGGCCGGGCGCGCAGCCGGCCCTGGCGCGACGCGCCTCCGGCCTGCGCTACGGCATCGTCGGGTTCGGCCGGATCGGCCGGGCGATCGCGCTGCGCCTGTCCGGCTTCGGCGGCTCCGTCGCCTATACCGGCCCGAACCGGAAGGAAACGCCGCACGAATACCACGACGACATCCGGGCGCTGGCTGCCGCCTCCGACGTGCTGTTCGTGGCGACCTCCGCCTCCGCCGCCACGCGCGGCCTGGTCGACCGCGCCGTGCTGGACTCGCTGGGCCCGCGCGGCGTGCTGGTGAACGTCGCGCGCGGCTCGATCATCGACGAGGCTGCCCTGGTCGCGGCGCTGACCGAAGGCCGCCTCGGCGCCGCCGGCCTCGACGTGTTCGAGAA
>CAXTOD010000439.1:0-2215 GCA_964245705.1 uncultured Acetobacteraceae bacterium | reverse complement strand
GTCCAGGCCCGCGAGGCCGACGCGGTCGGCCGGTCGCTGCTGCCGCAGCAATACGCCGAGGCCGGCATCTGCAGCAGCTTCGCCTGCTACGACCCCGCCACCGCCACCTATGTGGGCGCCGACGGCTACCGCCATGTCTGCCGCTGATCGTGGCCCCGATCCCGGCGCCGGACCGGATTGATCCCGCCCGCTTGACAGCCCACATTGGGCGTGGAGCACGCCCATGATCGCCTTCGACGCCAGCCGGTTCTTCGACAAGATCCCCCAGGGACGGCCGATCGACGCGGCCGACCGGGCGCGACGCCTGGCGCGCATCCGACGCCTCGCCTGGCTGCTGGATGCCGCGGTGAGGGTGCCGGGAACCAGGTTCCGCTTCGGCCTCAACAGCGTGATCGGCCTGGCGCCCGCCGCCGGCGACGCGGCGATGACGGCGGTGTCGCTCTACATCGTCTACGAGGCCTACCAGATCGGCCTGCCGCCGGCGCAGCTGGCGAAGATGCTGGGCAACGTCGCCATCGAGGCGGTGGCCGGCTCGGTGCCGGTGCTGGGCGACCTGTTCGACGCCACCTTCAAGGCCAACATGCGCAACATCGCCCTGATCGACGCCTATGCCGCCGCCGCCAAGGGAGCCCGCGCATGAACCGCCTGCCGAGCATCGCCATGCTGCTGGCGCTGATGGTCCCGCTGCCGGCCCTGGCCCAGACCGCCGCCGGAACCGCCGCCCGGAACCCCGACGTGACGGCGCCCGGCGTCGAGACCGGCTCGACCTCCACCGGACAGGCGACCACCGCGCCGCGCAACCCCGGCGGCATCACCGCCGGCACCAACCCCGGCAACCAGGGACGGATGAACAGCACCGTCGGCCAGATCAGCGGCAAGCTGCTGAACCAGGAGAAGAGCCGCCCGAACCTGCCGGGCCAGGCGCCGTCGCCGTCGCAGACCCTGCCTGGCGGAACCGCCTCGACCCCGCACTGACCGGCCGAACCGCCATGGCCTGGCTGAGGAAGCTGCTCGGCACCGCCGCCTTCGACTTCGGCGGGGTGATCGTGTTCTACGCGCTCCTGAAGACGCTGGGCCTGCGCGCCGCCATCATCGGCACCCTGGTGTTCGTGCCGATCGACGCGCTGCGCCGCCACGCGCTGCACATCGGCTTCCCGCGCATCTACGTCCTGTCCACCACGCTGGTGCTGGTGTTCGGCACGGTCGACGTGTTCTCGAAGCAGCCGTTCATGCTGAAATACGAGGGCGCGGTCACCGAAAGCATCGTCGGCGTCGCGTTCGCGATCGGCTCGCGCGGCCGCTCCATCATCGAGGAGCTGGTGGCGCAGCAGCAGCCCGATTTCCGCGTCCCGCACCACCGCCGCTTCTTCCAGCTGATCACCCGGTCCTGGGCGGTCTACTACCTGTGCATGGCCTGCGCGTTCCTGTGGGTGAGCCTGCACTTCACCCTGACGCAGGCGATCGGCATCCGGCAGGTGGCGGGCCTGGTCGGCGCCTTCCTGATGGCGCTGTTCAGCTTCAGCGGCCGGTTCGCGCTGCGGCTGTTCCAGGCGCTGCGTCTGCTGCCGGCGGACGGCGAGACGGCGGACGTCGATCCCGTCACGTTGCCCGCCTTGCCGAAACCCTGACTCCGGCTCAGGCGACGCTGTCGCGCCGGTCGCGGAGCTTCACATAGGCCAACGCGGCATGCTCGGCGCAGTACGGCTTGCCGGGCGTCGGTTCGCCGCCGCAGAAATGGAACCCCTTGGTGCCCGGCTCGCCGAGCGGCCAGCAGCAGGTCAGGCCGCCCCGGCGAGGCGCGGCGGACACAGCGCGCAGCGGAGCCGGCGCCGCGTCCTCGGCCTGGACGGACCGCGCCGGAACCTGATGGGGCGCCGGCGCCGCCGGCCGCAGGACCTGCACGTTACCCGCCACCGGAACGGCGACCGCCTGCTGCTCCGGAACCGCGACCACCGGAGCCGGCGTCGGCTGCATCGCCGACCCCTTGCTCATCGGCGCGCTGCCGCCCTGCGGCCGATGCCGGCGACCCCCGCTTCGACGATCATGCACAGACCCCAATACAGCGCGACGGCTGCGACAAAGGCGGCGAACGGCACGAAATAGGTCGCCTGGATCGAGCTTGCCTGATGGGTCAGCTCGGGTACGGCGATGATCGTCAGAAACGCGCTGTCCTTGATGATCTGGATCATCTGGTTGCCGATCACCGGGATCGCGG
>CAXTOD010000438.1:0-2249 GCA_964245705.1 uncultured Acetobacteraceae bacterium | reverse complement strand
GCGCCAGGACGGCCGTGCGCCTTGACTGAAAAGTGAGACGGGTGCCCGCGGTCCGGCGCCGCGGTTGCGGCGTTGGCCGGTTCATCAAGCGCAGATGCAAACGCAAACCGGGGATCTCGACATGGCGAAAGTGGTGCTTCTGACCGGCGTGATCATGACCTTCGCGTTCGGCACCGTGGCGGCGACCGAGACCGGGCTGCTGATGCCGATGCCGGCCTCGCTGGCGCAGAACAACTGAGCCGACCCGCTCAGGCGCTCGTTCCGAGGTAGCGCCGGCGCAGGTGCGCCTGGTAGACCGACGCGTCCAGGGCGCTGCCGGTGGCGTCGGCGACCAGCTCGGCGGTGGACAGGAGGCTGCCCCGGCGGTGGACGTTCTCGGCGAGCCAGGCGACCAGGGGCGCGAAGTCGCCGCGCGACAGGCCGTCCTCCAGCTCCGGCACGGCGATGCAGGCGCTGCGGAACAGTTGCGCCGCCGTCATCGCGCCGAGCGTGTAGGTCGGGAAGTAGCCCCACAGCCCGGCCGGCCAGTGGATGTCCTGCAGGCAGCCGCGCCGGTCGTCCGGCACGGTGACGCCGAGCAGGTCGCGGATCCCGTCGTTGAAGGCGGCCGGCAGGTCGCGGAGCGACAGATCGCCCGCGAACAGGGCGCGCTCGATCCCGTAGCGGACCAGCACGTGCGCCGGGTAGGTGACCTCGTCGGCGTCGACGCGGATCAGGCCCGGCCGCACGCGTCGGTAGTGGGCCTGGAGGTTGGCGACGCCCCAGGCCGGGTTGTCGCCGAACGCGCGGCACAGCAGCGGGGCCAGGAAGCGCAGGAACGCGTCGCTGCGGCAGGCCTGCATCTCGATCAGCAGCGACTGGCTTTCGTGCAGGGTCATGCCGCGGGCCTGGCCGACCGGCTGCGACAGCCAGTCGGCCGGACGGTTCTGCTCGTAGATGGCGTGGCCGGTCTCGTGCAGCACACCCATCAGCGCGCCTGAGAAGTCCGCCTCGTCGTAGCGGGTGGTGATCCGGACGTCGGCGTTGGCGCCGCCGCAGAACGGGTGGGTGCTGACGTCGAGGCGGCCGCGGCTGTGGTCGAAGCCGACGGCCTGCATCAGCTGCTCGGCCAGCCGGCGCTGCGCGTCCACCGGGAAGGGTCCTGGCATCGGCAGGGGCGTACGGTCGGCCTGGTGGGCCAGCACCTCGGCCAGCAGGGCGGGCAGGCCGTCGCGCAGGCTGTCGAAGATCGGGTCGATGACGGACTGGCGCAGGCCGGGGTCGTAGCCGTCGAGCAGGGCGTCGTAGGGCGACAGCCCAAGTGCCGCGCCCTTGGCGGCGCCGATCGCCCGCTGCGTCGCCAGCACCTGCTCCAGGTGCGGCAGCAGGGCCGGGAAGTCGCTGTCGGCGCGGGCCTGCCGCCACGCGACCTCGCAGGCGGTGGCGGCGCGCGAGGCGGCTTCCACCAGGTCGGCGGGGACCGCGGTGGCGTGGAGGTGGGCGCGGCGCATCTCGCGCAGGTTGGCAGACTGCCAGGGGCCCAGCGCGGCGGGATCGGCCTCGGCCTGGTGCAGCAGGGCGTCGGTTTCCGGGTCGGTCAGCAGTTCGTGCCGGATCACCGACAGGGTGGCGATCTGCTCGCCGCGCTCGGCCGCTGCGCCAATCGGCATGGTGGTCTCCTTGTCCCAGCCGAGGATGCCGAGCGCGCCGTCCAGGCGGCTGAGCCGGGCGAAGCGCCGCTCGAGCGTGGTGTAGGCCTGCATGGTGCGTGTCCCGTTGCCGATCGGGTCATGACAGACCGGGTATGAACAGAAGATCAAGCCGGGCAGGTGCATCCGCCGGCCGGGAACGGCATGATCGCCGGGAAACGGGTGGGAGAAGGACGTGATGCCGTCACGGGACCGCCGCGCCGACGCGGCGGCGGAACGCGGAACGCGGCTGCACCGGGACGGCGACCTCCAGGGTGCCGACCGGTGCTATCGCGCGGCGCTGGCGCTGCAGCCGGACCATGCCGACGGGCTGCACGGGCTCGGCGTGCTGGCGCTCGGCCGTGGGCAGAGCGGGCAGGCGATCGCCTTCATCGGGCGCGCGGTGGCGGCGCGGCCGGAGGTGGCGGTGTACTACCTCAACCTCGGGCTGGCGCTGCGCGGCCAGGGTCATGTCGAGCAGGCGCGGGCGGCGCTCCAGGTGGCGGTGCTGCGCGATCCGGACGACCCGCGCGCGCAGGCCGCCCTCGCCTCGGTGCTGGAAGCGCTCGGCCGGAGCGGGGA
>CAXTOD010000437.1:0-2249 GCA_964245705.1 uncultured Acetobacteraceae bacterium | reverse complement strand
AAATCTCCGTCCATCACCAGCGACGGATCGACGGCCAGGCCGGCCTGTTCCATCAGCCGGTGCACCACCCCGCGCAGCTCCGCGTCGTCGGCCGCCGCCCGTTCGGCCCGGAACAGCGGCTCAAGCCCTTGGGCCACCAGCGCGTCGAGAAACCCCTGCAGCCGTGCCCGCACCTGTTCGCGCTGCGGGCCGTCGAGGAACTCGCTGTCGCGCACCTCCACCATCGGCTTGAGCAGTGCCGCGCCCGGACGCAGCCGCCCGACCGGCGCGCCCTCCCAGCACACCGACCGCCCGTCCTCGGCCAGGCCGAACCGGTCATCGGCTGCACCTGCCATCGCCTGCACCCGGCGCGGGATCTCCTCGCGCAGCGCGCGCCGGGCGGCTCGCAGCACCAGCTGCTTTTCCGGCCCTTCCGCCTGCGGGTCGGGGATCAGCACGAAGCCCGACACGTGGCCGACCGAATGGCCCTCCACCACCACCTCGCCGCGCGCGGTGACCGCCGACAGCAGGTCACGGCCGTCGCCGCGCTCGGCCTCGTCCAGGCTGCGGATCAGCGAGGCGGCCCTGCGGTCGACGAAGCGCGCGGTCAGGCGCTCGTGCAGTGCGTCGGACAGCAGGTCCTCGATCTCGCGCGCCCGCGCCTGCCAGGGCAGGGCGTCGGCGAGCCAGTCCCGGCGCGCGGCGATGTAGGCGCAGACGCGCACCCCGGACAGCCGCTGCATCAGCGTGTCGATGTCGCCGTCCGCCCGGTTCAGGGTGTTCAGCAGCTGCTCCAGCCAGGCGTCGGACAGCCGGCCACTGCGCATGATGTCGAAGAACACGCGCGCGCACAGGCGAGTGTGGCTGTCATCGCCGATCTTGCGGAAGTCGGGGATCTGGCACGCGTCCCACAGCAGCCGGGTGGCGGACCGGCCGGTGGCCAGCGTTCTGACCTCCGGGTCGAGCGCCAGCGCCTGCAGCGTCTGCAGGTCGGCCGCCTCGTTGCCGGCAACCAGCCCGCGCATCGGCGGCGGAAGCAGCAGGCTGTCGAGCAGCGCGTCCGGACCCGACAGGTCGAGCGCGCTGTTGCGCCACGACAGCTGCTCCAGCGGGTCGAACCGGTGCGCTTCCACCGCCTCCACCACGTCGTCCGGCATCGGCGGGCAGGTGCCGGTGGTGCCGAAGGTGCCGTCGCGCATGCCGCGCCCGGCGCGCCCGGCGATCTGCGCCACCTCGGCCGCACTCAACCGCCGCGGCCGGGCGCCGTCGAACTTGGACAGCCCGGCGAAGCCGACATGGTTCACGTCCATGTTCAGCCCCATGCCGATCGCGTCGGTGGCGACCAGGTAGTCCACCTCCTTGTCCTGGTAGAGCGCCACCTGGGCGTTGCGCGTGCGGGGGGAAAGCCGGCCCATCACCACAGCGCAGCCGCCGCGACGCCTGCGGATCAGCTCGGCGATGGCGTACACCTCGGCGGCCGAGAACGCGACCACCGCGGAGCGCGGCGGCAGCTTGGTCAGCTTCACCGTCCCGACATGCTGGAGCTGCGACAGCCGCGGCCTGGTCTCGATCTCCGCCTGCGGCACCAGCCGGTGCAGCAGCGGGCGGATCGTTTCCGCGCCCAGGAACATGGTCTCCACCAGGCCGCGCGCGTGCAGCAGCCGGTCGGTGAACACGTGGCCGCGATCGGGATCGGCGCAGAGCTGGATCTCGTCCACCGCCACGAACTCGGGGCGCGGGATGTCGCCGCCTTCCGCCCGGTTGATCGGGTCCAGCGGCATCGCCTCCACGGTGCAGGAGAACCAGCGGGCATCCGGCGGGACGATCTTCTCCTCGCCGGTGATCAGCCCGACCCGTGACGCGCCCTTCTCGGCCACCATGCGATCGTAGTTCTCGCGCGCCAGCAGGCGCAGCGGGAAGCCGATGATGCCGGAGCCGTGCGCGAGCAGCCGCTCCATCGCCAGGTGGGTCTTGCCGGTGTTGGTGGGTCCCAGCACCGCCTTCACCCGCGGCGCGAAGGGACCGGAACGCGGCTCGGCCGAACGGGATGAGTCGTGGGAGCCTTGCGGCCGGTAGGGTGCACCCGTCATGACAGGATGGTCGGCCCGGGGGGCACCGTTTGCAAGCGGGCGCCGTCCGTCACGGCACCTGCCGTTCCCCACCGCCCGGAGGCCGCCCGATGCACGACCGCCCGCTCGACTGCCTGATCGACCCTGCCGCCGCCGAGGGCCTGCCGGTCCGGATCGTGCGCTGCGTGCGCCCCGAAGGGC
>CAXTOD010000436.1:0-2262 GCA_964245705.1 uncultured Acetobacteraceae bacterium | reverse complement strand
GCGCGCGCCGGCGCGCGGCGGGAACGCGGCCACCACCCCCGGCCGCCCCTGCAGCGCCACGCTGGTGCGCACGAACGAGTTGACGGTGGCGTGCAGCGCCAGGAACCGTTCCAGCACCGAGGCCAGGAGGAACAGGCCGGACGCGCTCCACAGCCTGGGGTCGAAGGTGAGCTGCACGTCCAGCCCGCGGCAGAACGCTCCCGGCCGCGCCCCCGGCACGCGCGCTGTGCCGCCGGTGGCGGACACCTCGACCAGGCCGGCGATGGCGCTTCGGGTTTCCGCGCTGTCGTGCAGGTCGTACAGCCTGAGCACCTCGCGCAGGGCCTCCGCCGCTGCCGGCCCGCCGACCACCGACAGGTGGCTGAGCGACAGGTGCGAGATCAGCCGCCAGGCACGGTTGTCGTGCAGCTGCCCCCGGAGTGCGGCCGAGATCGGCGTCAGGCAGTTCAGCGACAGCACCGCGCTCATGCCTTCCGACAGGTGCAGCCGCGGCTGGTCGCCGCCGAACGGCAGCTGCGCCGGCAGGTCGCGGTTGGAGCACAGCGCGTCCACCGACAGCACCGAATCCGCCGGCCGGCCCACCGACAGGGCCGGGTCCATCACCGCCAGGAACACTTCCGACCCGCCGATCGCCGGCGACGCGGCGCGCCGGACCACGTTGTAGTAGCCGGCCGGCCTGTCCGCCGCCTCGCCGGCCTCCGCGTCGTACGGCGCATGGCGGTAGAACGGCCGCCACGGGCGCAGGCTGCCGTCGCCGTGCAGCTCGCGCACCCGCTCCACGCTCCAGATCTCCAGGCTGCGGGCGCGCCGGTGGTCGGCCGACACGTGGTATTCGGTGTCCTCGTGGGTCAGCGCCACCGGCTCGCAGCGGCGGGGAAACAGGTTGACCATCGGCACGCAGCCGAGCGCCAGCGCGTCCGGCCTCAGCGTGCGCTCCATCTCCGGCACCGCGCGGTCGAGGTAGAGGAACACCTCCATCCGGTTGCCCGCGTGCAGCAGGGTGCGCGCGTCGAGCCCGAGGAGGTCCACGAACAGGAACTTCTCCGGCAGCGCGAAGTACTCGGTCAGCAGCCGGAACCCGGAGAACGAGCGCGCCGACCACGGATACAGCCCTTCCTCGTCGCCGAAGCCCGCCGCCTGCACGCTTGTTGCCGGCAGCAGGGTGGGAGACGGGTCGTTCGGCCCGTCCGCGCAGGCGATGCCGACGCAGTTGCGGCAGATCAGCTCGTACAGCAGCAGGCTCTGCTCGGTCGGGCCGCGCAGGAACAGGCGCAGCCGGTCCACCCCCAGCTCGGCGAAGCCCGCTTCCGGGTCCACGGTGGCCAAAACCAGCCGAAGCACCGAGCGGGCACCCCGCGCCTGCGGGTTCACCGGCGCCGCCAGCGGCAGCCCGGTCAGCCGCACCCCGTCCACCCGGACCGGCCACAGGGTGACCGCGGCGGTGGTGGTGAACGAGCACGGCTCGCCGTCCACCGGGTCGGTCTCGATCGCGGTGCCGCGCGGCACCGTCACCGGCACGCGCAGGTCCGGCTGGCAGGTGAACTGCATGATCGCCGCCGACGGCACCGGCGCCAGGTAGTGCGGGTACAGCACGCCGAGCAGCGCGTCGGTCAGCTCCGGGAACTCGTCGTCCAGCCGGCGGTGCACCCGGCCGGCCAGGAACGCCACCCCTTCCAGCAGCCGCCCGACATGCGGGTCGTCGGCGGCGTCCGGCCCGAGCCGCAGCCGGCCGGCCGCCTTGGGGTTGGCGTCCGCAAACTGCGCCGCGAGCTCGCGCAGCGCCGACAGCTCCCGGTTGTAGTAGGGAAGAAGCGGATCCGTCACGGCGTCAGGCGCCCGTCTGCGTTTGCGTCTGCAGCTGCAGCACCACCGACGCGGTGGCGGCGTGCACCGCGGTGTCGAAGGCGATCGGCGCCACCACCGGCTCCACCCGGAGCACCGCCTCGATGCGGAACCTGAGCACCGCGCGCAGCCGGTCCGGCTCGTCGCGCAGCCGCACCCGCACCTGGGTCAGGCGCGGCTCGTGCCGCCGAATGGCGAGCTCGATCTCGTGCCGCAGCGCTTCGCGCTCCTCGCGATGGTTCAGCGCCCCGGAGGTGAAGTCCGGCACCCCGTAGGACAGGCTGGAGCCCTGCGCCGCGGCATGGCCGGCCGGGATCCCGCGCCACGGCCGGCGCGCGTTCAGCAGCGCTTCCAGATCGCGGTGCACCGCGCCGCGCAGCTCGCCGAGAACGACCAGCGGAAGGACGAGTTTCTCGCCAT
>CAXTOD010000435.1:0-2267 GCA_964245705.1 uncultured Acetobacteraceae bacterium | reverse complement strand
CCGCGTTCTCGGCGTAGCCGGTGATGAACAGCACCTTCAGCTCCGGCCGCGCCACTCGTGCGGCATCCGCCACCTGCCGCCCGTTCATGCCGCCGGGCAACCCCACGTCGGTCACCAGCAGGTCGACCCGCACGTCGGACTGCAGCACGCGCAGGCCCGAAGCCCCGTCCGCCGCCTCGATCGCGGCATAGCCCAGATCCTCCAGCACCTCCGTCACCAGCATCCGCACCGTCGGCTCGTCGTCCACCACCAGCACCGTCTCGCCCTGTCCGGCGCGCGGCGCCTCCGCCGTCGCGGCAGCCTCCTCGACGCCGTCCGTCTTGCCGCGGTGCCGCGGCAGGTAGATGCACACGTTGGTGCCCTGTCCCACCTCGGAATAGATCCGGACCTGGCCTCCCGACTGCCGGGCGAAGCCGTAGATCATGGACAGGCCGAGGCCGGTGCCCATGCCGATCGGCTTGGTGGTGAAGAACGGGTCGAAGGCGCGCGCGACCACGTCCGGCGGCATACCGATGCCGGTGTCCGACACGCACAGCGACACGTACTGGCCGGGCGGCAGTTCCCGTTCCCGGGCGGCACGGGCATCCAGCCACGTGTTGCCGGTCTCGATGGTGATCGACCCGCCCGCCGGCATGGCGTCGCGTGCGTTGATGCACAGGTTGAGCAGCGCGTTCTCCAGCTGCCCCGGATCGACCAGCGTGCTCCACAGCCCCCCTGCCGTCACGGATTCCAGTGCGATCCCGGGCCCGATGGTGCGCCGGATCAGCTCCTCCATCCCGACCACCAGCCGGTTCACGTCCGTAGGCCTGGGGTCCAGCGTCTGCCGCCTCGAGAACGCCAGCAGCCGGTGCGTCAGCGCCGCCGCCCGCTTGGCCGCCCCCTGCGCCGCACCGACATAGCGGTCCACCTCGCCGACCCGCCCCTGCGCCACCCGCGTCTGCAGCAGCTCAAGACTCCCGGTAATGCCGGTCAGCAGGTTGTTGAAATCATGGGCCAACCCCCCGGTGAGCTGCCCCACTGCCTCCATCTTCTGCGACTGCCGCAGCGCCTCCTCGGCGGCCCGCAGGGCTTCGGCCTTGTCCCGCTCGTCCGTGAAGTCGCGACCGACGGCGTTGACCAGGCCGTCGCCGACGCCGGTCGACCAGGTGATCCAGCGGTAGCTGCCGTCCCGGCGCCGGTACCGGTTGTCGAACCGCGCAAGCCCGATCCCCTGCGACAGCTCGCGGGCGGCCACGAGCGTCCGCTCGGTGTCGTCGGGATGCACCAGGTCGAACAGGTTGGACCCGACCAGCTCGGCCTCGGTCCAGCCGAGCACCGCCTGCCAGGCCGGGTTGACGGCCATGATCCTGCCCTCGAAGTCGCAGCGGAGCATGATGTCGGAGGACAGCTGCCAAAGGCTGTTGCGGTCATGCGTCCGCTCCGCGACCTGGGCCTCGAGCGTCTCGTTCAGCGCCTGGAGCTGCCGCGTGGCGAGCACCTGGTCTGTGATCTCGACGCCCTGGTTCAGGAGCCCGACGACGGTCCCGTCCTCCCCGCGGATCGGCGACGCGGTGAAGTTCCAGTAGGTCGTCTCCGGGTTCCGGCCGCGGGACAGGAGCAGCTCGACGTTGCGCCTCGAGAACCCTTCGCCGGTCCGCATGGCGTGGTGGAACGGGGGCGAGACCTGCGTCCAGGCATCGCTCCAGACCTCGGCGACTGGCCGGCCGAGGGCGGCCGGGTGGTTCGCGCCCATGGAGGGGACGTAGCCGTCGTTGTAGAGCATCCGCAGGTCCGGGCCCCACAGGATCGTTCCGAGCAGGGGCGAGTTCAGGCAGGCCGACACGGTGGAGCGCAGGGATTGCGGCCAGCTGTCAGGCGAGCCGAGCGGCGTCGCTCCCCAGTCATGCGCCCGCATGCGCGCACCCATCTCGCCGCCTCCTGCCAGGAAGGGCCAGCGAGCCGTCGCGGCGTCAACGTTCATGCCGGCGCTCCTCCTCGACCTCCTTCCCGCAACCGGCCCCGTCCGGCAGCCGCAGCACGGCGCGCTTCGGCACGAAGACACGGCGTTCCGGGCCGCGGAACCCATCCATGGTGGCGCTTCGACGCATCACGGTTCAGGGATCAGCCGTTCGCCGGCATGTCAAGCCTGGTGGCGGAACAACGGCCGCTTCCTCCGCTTCAGCATCGTCCCGTCCTCAGGCCGACGATGCGGCCCGGACGGCGGCTGCCGCAACCATCCGCCCGAGTTCCGGCCCGAGCAGGGTGCTGGTCAGCGTGGCCGGGAGGGC
>CAXTOD010000434.1:0-2285 GCA_964245705.1 uncultured Acetobacteraceae bacterium | reverse complement strand
GGGCAGGCGCGGGCTCCATGGGGACCGCCGCGGCCGTCGCGACCGGGCGGGCGGCGGGAAGGCTGTTCCAGGCCCGGGTATAGGACGGCGCCGCGCCGCCGCCGGTGGACGGCGCTTCCGCGACCTGCACCGGCTGGTCAGCGTCCCGTCCCTGGTCGAGGTCGCGGCGGCTGGTCCAGGCCAACCGCACCGAGCGGGTCTCGTCGCCGCTCTGTACCGGCGCGTAGGCGGCGTCGGAGCCGGTACGGCTGGCGATCAGCAGGTCGGCCTGGGAGCGGTTCCTCGGCCAGATGCCGGCGATCTGCGGGCCGATGATGGCGACGTACTGACGGGTCTCGCGCGGCAGCGGCCGGTTCCGGGTCAGGAAGTCGTCCAGCCGGCCGGGCCCGGTGTTGTAGGCGGCGAGGAAGCCGGGAGCGCCGTAGATCTCGTACATCTGCCGGATGTAGGCGGTGCCGGCCATGATGTTGTCGTGCGGCTCGAAGGCGTCGTCGCCGAGGCTGTACTGGACGCGCAGGTCGTCGTAGGTGGGCGCCATCAGCTGCATCAGCCCCATGGCGCCGACCGGCGAGGTGGTCAGGGTGCCGTTGCGGAACTGCTGGCCGCCCGACTCGCGGCCGATCACGGCGCGGATCCAGGCGTCGGGCACGTCGAACTTCCGGGACGCCTCCTGGATGTAGGGACCCCACGGATCGTCCGGCGGCCCCGGCGGCGCGTAGTAGCTGCGGGCGTGGGCGCGATACTGCGCGGCTTCCTGCGCCACCGGGATGTCCGGCCGGGTGGGCGTGCCGGCGCAGGCGGCGAGCAGCGTCAGCAGGGACGCGGAGCCGAGCAACCCGAGCGGGAGGCGCGTGCGGCCGGGAGCCTGTCGCTCGGCGGGTCGATCGTTGGCGGGTCGCGTCATCGGTTCGATCATCTCCGCGTTCCAGCCGGGGCCGGACGATCAGGCAGCCTGTCCTGCACGCCGTCGCGGCCGCCGGGACGATCCGGCGCGATTGCGGCAGGATCGTGGCGGCGCTCACACAACCGTGCGCGAACCTGAAGCAGGCATTACCGCGCATCCACCCGTGCCGCAACATCAACCGCCCGGCCGCCGAGGGACGCTCCGCGGCGGCCGGGCGGTCGATCGAGTTGCCGGGCTGCGTGGGATCGGCTACGCCGCCGGTGATGAACGCCCTCCCGCCCGCGTCGGAGCGTCGGTCCCGCGCGGGAACGGCGACGCTCGACCGGATGGCGGACCGCGTCCAGGCCGCGGCGCGGCCGGCCGCAGCGGTGGCGCCGCCGCCGCTGCTCGACGCCCGCACCGGCCGCTCCACCCGGCAGAAGGCGGCGCGCGACGACCTGCGCGACGGGCTGGCGCTGTGGCGCCTGGCCCTGTCGCTCGGCTGGCTCGACATCAAGCTGCGCTATCGCGGCTCCCTGCTCGGGCCGATCTGGCTGACCCTGTCGAGCGGGGTGATGGTCGCCTCCATGGGCGCCATCTACAGCCTGCTGTTCCACCAGCACCCGCGCGACTACCTGCCGTTCCTGGCGGTGTCACTGATCCTGTGGCAGGCGGGCATCGGCGGCCTGACCGGCGACGCCTGCAGCAGCTTCCTCAATGCCGAAGGGACCATCCGCTCGGTGCGGATGCCGTTCACGGTGCAGGTGCTGCGCACGGTGGTCGGCAACGTGATCGTGCTCGGCCACAACGTCGTGGTGCCGCTGGTGGTGTTCGCGATCTTCGGCGCCTGGCCGGGGGTGCACGCCCTGCTCAGCCTGCCAGGCTTCGCCCTGTGGATCCTGGACGGGGCCGCCGCCTGCTACCTGCTCGGCTGCATCTGCGCCCGGTTCCGCGACGTGCCGCCGATCGTCGGCAGCCTGATGCAGATCGCCTACTACGTCACCCCGGTGATCTGGAAGCCGTCGCAGCTGGGCGCGCGCGGCTGGTGGCTGCCGCTCAACCCGTTCGACCCGCTGCTCGACGTGGTGCGCACGCCGCTGCTCGGCGCCTCGCCCGCGCCCCTGATCTGGGGTGCGGCACTGGGCTACAGCGTCCTGTTCTGGGCGGTGTCCTGGTTCGTGTTCGTGCGCGCCCGCCCGCGCATCGCGTTCTGGATCTGACCGGGCCGTGGACCTGCATCCAGGGGACCTGCAGCCGGGCGACCGTTATCCGGCCGGCGTGGCGCCGTCCCCGACCCGCGGGGACGCCTTTGTCGCGGTGGACGACCTGTCGCTCGACTTCCCGCTTTACCACGGCGGCGCCCGCTCGCTGAAGAAGACGGTGCTCTCGCTCGCCTCCGCCC
>CAXTOD010000433.1:0-2286 GCA_964245705.1 uncultured Acetobacteraceae bacterium | reverse complement strand
CCAAAACTGACCCCCCGGATCGGCGATGATGCCGCCCATGCAGATGGGTGGTGGGGGGATGCTGGTTGTGGATACGATTGCCCGGATCAGGCGGGCACACTTCGTCGACGGCAAGTCGATCAAGCAGATCACCCGGGAGTTCGACCTTGCCCGCAACACGGTGCGGCGGGTGCTGCGATCCGGCGAGACGACGTTCTCCTACGAGCGCGAGGTGCAGCCACGGCCCAAGCTGGGTGCATGGACGGAGGTGCTCGATCGGCGGCTGAGCGCCAACGACCGGCTCTCCAGCCGGGAGCGCCTCGACCTGGTGCGGATCTTCGAGGATCTGCGTGCCGAGGGCTTCCAGGGCGGCTACGACGCGGTGCGCCGCTATGCCCAGGCACGGCAGCGCAAGCGCGGCACTGGCTCGTCGGATGCCTACATCCCGCTGATCTATGCCCCGGGCGAGGCCTACCAGTTCGCGTTCGTGCGTGCCTACCCGCGCCAGGCGCAGGAGATGGTGTTCGACGCGCACGACAAGGCGTTCGCGTTCTACCGCGGCACCTGCCAGCGCGGCATCTACGACAACATGCGCACCGCGGTGGATGCGCTGCTGATCGGCCGCGAACCGCACTTCAACCGGCGCTTTGCCCAGATGTGCAGCCACTACCTGGTCGAGCCGACCGCGTGCACGCCCGCCAGTGGCTGGGAGAAAGGTCAGGTCGAAAAGCAGGTCAACGTGATCCGAGGCCGGTTCTTCAAGCCTCGTTTGCGGTTCGACACCTTTTCCGACATGAACGGCTGGCTACTCGAGCAGTGCGTGCTGTATGCGCGCGGCCATCCGCATCCTGAGCGCCGCGACTGCTCGGTCTGGGAGATGTTCGAGCAGGAGCGGCCGAGCCTGGTGCCGTATGCCGGGCGCTTCGACGGCTTCAACGCCCGCACAGCCGCGGTCTCCAAGACCTGCCTGATGAGCTACGACAAGAACAAATACTCGGTGATGGCGCAGGCGGTCGGGCGGCCGGTCGAGGTGCACGCCTATGCCGAACGCATCAGCATCCGCCAGGACGGCCAGCTGGTGGGCGACCACCCCTGCTGCTTTGGCCGCGAGCAGACCGTCTACGACCCCTGGCACTACGTGCCGGTGCTGGCCCGCAAGCCAGGCGCGCTGCGCAACGGCGCCCCGTTCAAGGACTGGGTGCTGCCTGGCGCGCTCGGCCGCGTGCAGGGCCGCCTGCGTGGATCCGCCGACGGCGACCGGCAGATGGTGGCCATCCTCAACGCCGTGCCGCTGGACGGCCTGCCCGCGGTCGAGGCCGCGTGCGGCGAAGCTCTGGCGGCCGGGCTGTGCAGCAGCGACGTGGTGCTCAACGCCCTGTCGCGGCGACGGCCGACAGTGGTCGTCCCTACCATCGCCACCCCCGACGCGCTGCGCCTCCGGTATGAGCCGGTGTCGGACTGCGCGCGCTACGACAGCCTGCGGAGCATGAACCATGGAACGACATGAGGTTCTGGACCTGATGCGCGAGCTCAAGCTCGTCGGCATGCGGGCCGCCTACGACGAGGTGCTGAGCGACGCGCTCAAGCGCCAGCACCCGGCAGCCCAGATTGTAGGCCACCTGCTGCAGGCCGAGATCGCGGAGAAACAGGCGCGCAGGGTCCGCTACCAGGTGGCGGCCGCCAAGCTGCCGCTGGTCAAGGAGCTGGCCGAGTTCGATTTCTCCGGCACGCCGATCAACGAGGGGCTGGTGCGCGACATGGCCACCGGGTCGTTCCTGGATGGCCAGCGCAACGCGGTGCTGGTGGGCGGCACCGGCACCGGCAAGACCCACCTGGCGGTGGCGATCGCGCTCAACTGCATCCGGCTCGGCCGCCGGGTGCGGTTCTACAGCGTGATCGACCTGGTCAACCGGCTCGAGACCGAGGCCCGCACCGGCAAGACCGGGCGGCTGGCCGAGCAGCTTACCCGGCTCGACCTGATCGTGCTGGACGAGCTCGGCTACCTGCCGTTTGCCCAGAGCAGGGGCCAGCTGCTGTTCCACCTGATCAGCAGGCTCTACGAGCAGACCTCGGTGGTGGTCACCACCAACCTGCTGTTTGCCGAGTGGCCGAGCGTGTTCAACGACGCGAAGATGACCACGGCCTTGCTCGACCGCCTCACGCACCACTGCGACATCATCGAGACCGGCAACGACAGCTGGCGGTTCAGGAACCGAAACTAGCCGCCGCAGCCACTCGATCGGGCAGCCGGATGGGGGTCAATTTTGGGTGCCGACAGGGGGTCAAGTTTCGACGCCGTTTGACAGA
>CAXTOD010000432.1:0-2301 GCA_964245705.1 uncultured Acetobacteraceae bacterium | reverse complement strand
GCACGAGGTCGCAACGGCTGGTGCGTCAGATCTGCCCCGCCTGCGCCCGCCCCGCCTGCACCTGTTGCGCTGGTGCCCGCCGCGCCCCTGCCGGTCCCGTTCCAGCCTGAGCCGCCTCACCCTGCGCCGACTGCGTCCGAGTCATCGGCGGCGACCCCGCCGGCGCCGGCGCCGCAGACGGTTGTTCCACCACCCTCGTCGTCGCCACCACCGTCGCCGGCACTCGCGTCGCCGACGCCGCCGGCAACCTCCTCGCCGCCAACACCCGCATCGCCGGCACCCGCGTCACCGGCACCCGCGTCACCGGCACCCGCGTCACCGGCACCCACATCATTGGCACCCGCACCGCCGGCGCCCCTTCCGCAGGAACCGGCCGACGCATCTTCCGCGGTTGCAGGCGGATCCGCCCCCTCGGCGTCGAACCTCGACGGGATCGACCCCAGGCAGATCGTCCCGGCGATGGCACCGGCACGGCACGCCAGCCTGCTGCTCCTGGCCGGCCCCGACGACACCCTGTCGTCGCTCTACGCGCAGGTCTATCGCGGCACCACGCCGCCGCCCTTCTCGCAGGTGATGACGCTCAATCCAGAGGTGCGCTCGGGCGTCCGGCTGGTGTTTCCGGCACCAAAGGCCGGATGGCCGGCGGCACCGGCGCCCTAGCCCGCGCCGGATCCCGCACCCCCAGCGCACCCGCCTCCGCGAGGCTGCGCAACGCCGGGTCGGTGGTGTTCGTGGCGACATGGAGATACAGCGCGTACGCCTTGGACCGGTCCGCCGCCACGCCGACGCCGTTCTCGTAGCACCAGGCCAGGTCGTAGGCCGCCATCTGCCCCGCAGCGTCGTCCTGCGCCGCCGCCTGCCGGAACAGGGCGGCCGCGCGCGCGGCGTCCTCCGGCGTCCGAGCCAGCAGGGCGCGCTGCGCATCGCGGAACAACGCGTCGTCGTCCGGAGGCGGCAGCCGCAACGTCACTTCCCGCGTGACCGGCAGGTGGCCGCGTGCGGCCGCGATGCCGTCGCCCGCGGCAGCACGGAACAGCCGGGACGCGGCGGCGGGATCGCGCCGGACCCCGTCTCCGGCCTCGTACATCAGTCCCAGGTTGTATTCGGCGCGTCCGAAATGCCTGGCCGCCGCGCGGGCATACCAGTGTGCCGCGGCCAGGCCGTCCCGCGGAACGCCGGTTCCGGAGTCGTAGGACACGGCGACGTTGAACATGCCGACCGCGTCGCCCAGTTCCGCCGCACGCTCGTACCAGTACAGCGACTGGCTGCGATCCTGCGGCACGCCTTCGCCGCTGTCGTACATCACCCCGACGAACCGCGCGGCCCGGCCGTCGCCCGCCACGGCCGCCTGGACCCAGTCCCGATACGCCTCGGCGAAGCGGCCGCTGCGGAACAGGGCGATGCCCTGCGCGTCGCTGGCATCGTCGGCGAACGCGAACCGGTCGGCGGCGCCCCAGACACCGCCGACGCAAAGACCCAAGACAGCCAGCAGACCGAGCCGGTTCACCACCACGACGCTCCAGATGCAAAAGCGGTTGTATTCGACATGGCAACGGAACCAACCGTCCAAAAAGCCGTCATGGATCCACAAAACTCTGCGTGAGTTTCACTTTCGGTCCGGGAGTTCCTCGTGAAGCACCTCGTCGTCCGCCGTGCCTCGATCGTCCCAGCGCTCGGCCTCGCCGCCCTCGTGGCTGCCTGCGCGCATCCCTCGCCTGGCCAGAACCAGGAAGCCGCCGCGGTGCAGGCGCCGCCGACGGTGCCGCTGGCGAGCAAGCCGACCACCGGCCAGGAGGCGAAGGCGGTCGCCAACGACAAGATCCAGATCGTGTTTCCCGAGGGCGGGTCCCGCCTCACGCCCGAAGCCAACAAGCAGCTCGACCTGGCGGCACGGCTGTTCCGCGACGCCAACCCGGTGCTGATGTTCACCACCGGCTATTCCGACAACCGCGGCGACGAGTACCACAACCTCCTGCTGTCGGCGCGCCGCGCCCAGGTGGTCAAGAAGGCGCTGGTCGCCCGCGGCATCCCGGCCGACCGGCTGCTGCTGCAGGCGTTGGGCACGTCCGACCCGGCGGATTCTAGTGACCCGACCGCGCCGGCCAACCGCCGCGTCGTGGTGACCTGGCGACTGCTCTAGCCCCGTCGCGGCGGCACCTCCGCGGGTTCACTCCGCGCGGGTGCCTGCCGCCAGCCGGATCGTGTCGCCCACCAGGCCGCGCGCGAACTCGGCCGCGGAGAACGGACGGAGGTCCTCCGCCCGCTCTCCCACGCCCACCGCGTGCAGCGGCAGCTTGAAGG
>CAXTOD010000431.1:0-2313 GCA_964245705.1 uncultured Acetobacteraceae bacterium | reverse complement strand
CGCGCCCGCGGCCGCGCCGGCGCCCCCGCCACCAGGGCGTCGCACAACGCCTGGAGCCGGGCGTTGAGCGCGGCCAGCTCGCCGGCGTCCAGGCCGGACCGGTCCGGCACCGTGTCCGCCAGGCAGCCGGTCCTGCGCCACGACGTGGCCGGCATCGGTCAGGCGGACACGCACCTCGCGCCCGTCATCCGGGTTGCGCGTGCGCTCGACCAGGCCGGCGGCAACCAGGCGCCGGACCACCGGCGTCACCGTGCTGGGCTCGAGCGACAGGCGCGCGGCGATCGCGCCCACGGTCCGGTGCTCGGCTTCCCGCACCGCCCGCAGCACCAGGACCTGCGGGTAGGTAAGGCCGAGCCGGTCGAGCAGCGGCTTCGTCGAGCGGCAGGGCATCGGGCACCACGCAGCTCCGGGCGGCCGTGCGCCAATCCCACTTGGCCGCGATGCTTATCGCGACAAGCCCTGCCTGGACAACGATCCGCGGGGAAGGATAGACCCGCGCGTCGTCGGTCCGCGCCGGACCATGCCATCGCGAGGAGTTCGTCATGCCTGTCGACGTGAAGTACCGCACTACCGGGTCCGCCACCGGCGGCCGGGACGGGGAAGCGCGGTCGGAGGACGGGGCGTTCCAGGTCAAGCTGGCGACGCCCAGGGAGCTCGGCGGCGCCGGCGGGCCCGGCGCCAACCCGGAACAGCTGTTCGCGGCCGGCTACTCGGCCTGCTTCATCGGCGCGCTCAAGGTGGCGGGCCAGCAGCTCGGCCTTCCCGTGCCGGCGGACACGCGGGTGTCGGCGACGGTGGGGATCGGCCCGCGCTCGGAAGGCGGCTACGGCATCACCGCCGACCTCGCCATCGAGCTGCCGGGCGTGGACCGCGCCGACGCCGAGCGCCTGGTCGAGGCGGCGCACGCGATCTGCCCGTACTCGAACGCGACGCGCAACAACGTCGAGGTGGGGCTCACGCTGGCCTGACAACCGGACTCGGCGCGATCAGGCCGGTCGGGCAGGAAACGCCGTCACCGGCCCCTGCACGGCGAGGGCCAGGTGGCCGCCCACCTGCAGCCCGAGCGCCTGCGCGCCGCCGACCCGCGCCAGCAGGATCCCGTCCAGCCCGGGCAGCGCCAGCGCCAGCCGGGCGTCGTGGCCGTAATAGCTGATCGCGGTGATCCGGGCGCCGACCCCGTCCGCGGCACGCAGCTCGACCTGCTCCGGGCGCAGCATCACCTGCACCGGGCCGTCGCGCACCGGCAGCGACAGCGGGAGGCGGCCCAGGACGCAGGTGACGGCGCCGTCCTGCGCGTGGCCGTCGAGCAGGGTCGCGTCGCCGACGAACCGGGCCAGCTCGGCATCCACCGGATATCGGTACAGCTCCGGCGGGGAGGCGACCTGCACCAGCTTTCCGTCGCGGAGCACGCCGACCCGGTCGCCCATGGACAGCGCCTCGGACTGGTCGTGCGTCACCAGCAGCGCGGTGGTCCCGGCCTGTGCCAGCGCGTCGGCGACCGCGCGCCGGGTGCCGATCCGCAGGGAAGCGTCGAGGGCGGAGAACGGCTCGTCCAGCAGCACCAGGCGCGGGCCCGGCGCCAGCGCGCGGGCCAGCGCGACGCGCTGCTGCTCGCCGCCGGACAGCGCCTGCGGCGGACGCCCGGCATAGGCGGCCGGCAGTCCCACCAGCTCCAGCAGCGCGTCCGCCCGGACGCGGTCGCGGCGGGCGGCGCGGTCCAGCCCGAACAGGATATTGTCGGCCACGGACAGATGCGGGAACAGGGCGCCGTCCTGGGCGACGTAGCCGATCCGGCGTTGTTCCGGCCGCAGGTGCACCGGCCGGCCGGCGACCGTGCCGTCGGCGACGGTCCCGCCGATCGCGATCGTGCCGCCGTCGGCCCGCTCGAAGCCGCAGACGAGGCGCAGCAGCGTGGTCTTGCCGCCGCCGGACGCGCCCAGGATCGCCACCAGGCTGCCGGCCGGAACCTCCAGGTCGAGCCCGCGCAGCACCGGCACGGCGCCGAACGACTTCGCGACGCCGGACACCAGCAGGGCCGCGGTCACGGTTCGCCAGGTCCCGCTCGGCCCCGTATTGCCTGGCCCCGTCCCGCTCGGCCAACTCCCGCGGCGGCGACGGCAGGACCGATCCGGCCGAACCGGCGGGCCAGGATCCAGGTCGAGCCGAGCGACAGCAGCACCATCACGGCGGCGTACGGCGCGGCGGGGGCGAAGGCCAGGGTGGTGGTGTGGGACCAGACCTCCGGGGCCAGGGGCTCGGTGCCGATCGGCGCCAGCAGCAGCGTGGTGGGCAGCTCGGTGACCACCACGCTGC
>CAXTOD010000430.1:0-2319 GCA_964245705.1 uncultured Acetobacteraceae bacterium | reverse complement strand
CGTAGCGCGGCATCAGGCTGTCCTTGAGGTGCCCGGCCTCGCGGTCCAGCGTGATGCTCTCCATCGCCCGGTGCGCCTGGAGCAGGATCGTGCCGCCCGGCGTCTCGTAGATGCCGCGCGACTTCATGCCGACGAAGCGGTTCTCCACCAAGTCCAGCCGGCCGATGCCGTTGCGGCGGCCGAACTCGTTCAGCCGCGTCAGCAGCGCCGCCGGGCCCAGCGCCTCCCCGTCGACCGCCACCGGGTCGCCGCCGGCAAAGTCGACCGCGATCTCGGTGGGCACGTCGGGCGCCGCTTCCGGGCTGATGGTGCGCTGGAACACGCTTTCGTCCGGCGGCAGGGCGGGATCCTCCAGGATCTTGCCCTCCGACGACGAGTGCAGCAGGTTGGCGTCCACCGAGAACGGGGCCTCGCCGCGCTTGTCGCGGCTGATCGGGATCTGGTTCTCCTCGGCGAAGCGCAGCAGGCGGGTGCGGGAGGTGAGGTCCCATTCCCGCCAGGGCGCGATCACCGTCACGTCCGGCTTCAGCGCGTAGTAGCTGAGCTCGAACCGCACCTGGTCGTTGCCCTTGCCGGTGGCGCCGTGCGCGACCGCGTCCGCGCCCACCATCTCGGCGATCTCGATCTGCCGCTGCGCGATCAGGGGACGGGCGATGGAGGTGCCGAGCAGGTACTGGCCCTCGTACAGGGTGTTGGCGCGGAACATCGGGAACACGAAGTCGCGCACGAAGGTGTCGCGCAGGTCGTCGACGAAGATCTCCTTCACCCCGAACATCTCGGCCTTGCGCCGCGCCGGCTCCAGCTCCTCGCCCTGGCCGAGGTCGGCGGTGAAAGTCACCACCTCGCAGCGGTAGGTGAGCTGCAGCCAGCGCAGGATCACGCTGGTGTCGAGGCCGCCGGAATAGGCGAGCACGACCTTCTTGACGGTTCTGGCGGCCATGCGGGCGTCCCTGCGCGGTGCCGGGCTGCGTGCCCGGCCGAAGCGGTCCCGTAGCATCCGCGCCCCCGGATGGGAAAGGCGCGGGATGGAAAAGCGGCGCCGAACCGGAACCGCCGCTCCGATGGTATCGTTTCTGCGACAAGCGCCCCGTTCCGGTCGCTCCTCGCAGATCGAGATCCTCCGTGCCGCCCGTCGACCGTCTCCTCGCCCGCCCGCTCGTCGTCGCGATCCCGGTCCGTGACGAGGAGGACCGGATCGCCGCCTGCCTCCGGGCGCTCGGACGCCAGGAGACGGCGGCGTTCGACCACGTCGTGCTCCTGCTCAACAACTGCACCGACGACACCGCCGCCCGCGCACGGGAGGCCGCACGTCGCCTGCCGTTCGAGCTGTGCTGCGTCGAGCGGCTGTATCCCCGCGCCTTCTCCCATGCCGGCACCGCGCGGCGCGAGGCGATGGAGATCGCGGCCGGGCTGGCCGGTCCGGACGGCATCCTGTTCACCACCGATGCCGACGGTGCTGTGCGGCCGGACTGGCTTGCCGCCAACCTCCGGGCCCTGGCCCAGGGGGCGGACGTGGTGTGCGGGCGTGCCGAGATCGATCCGGTCGAGGCGCTCGCCATCCCGGCGCATCTGCATCGCGACGACGACGCGGAGGTCGCCTACGCCACACTGCTCGACCGGATCCATCACCTGGCCGATCCGGATCCGGCCGATCCCTGGCCGCGCCATGTCGAGCATTCCGGCGCCAGCATCGCCGTCACCGCCGCGGCTTGCGCGCTGGTGGGCGGCGTGCCGGCGCTGCCGTGCGGCGAGGACCGCGGCTTCCTCCATGCGCTGCGGCGCGTAGACCGGCGCATCCGCCACGCTTCGGACGTGGTGGTGACGGTGTCCGGCCGCACCGTCGGCCGGGCACCCGGCGGCATGGCGGACACCATCGCCCGGCGGGTGCTGTGCCAGGACGAGATGCTCGACGACAGCCTGGAGCCGGCCGTGAACTGCCTGCAGCGCGCCGAGGCGCGTGCGACCCTGCGCGCATTGCGGGACGCCTACCGCGCCGGCCAGGCCGACCGGCAGGCGCTGTCCGATTATGCCGTCCTGGTCTCGCTGCCGCCGGGCCTGGTCAGCCGGTGGCTGGAGGAGCCGCATTTCGGCACCGCCTGGGCCCGTGTCGAGGCCGAAAGCGCGTCGCTGCGCCGTCATCCCGTCCGTCGTGCCGAGCTCGCGTGGCATCACGACGAGGCACAGCGGATCGTCCGCCGCCTGGAGCAGAAGGACAGGAAGGCCGTTCCCAGGACGGGAAGCCGGCCGGGCAACCCGGCGGCGCGGACCGGTGCGCGCAACGGGCCGCGGCCCGGCGCCGGAACCGCCGCCCTGCCCGGC
>CAXTOD010000429.1:0-2337 GCA_964245705.1 uncultured Acetobacteraceae bacterium | reverse complement strand
GTCAAGTTCCCCGACGCGATGCGCGTCGCGACCGGCCTCGTCCCCGCCCTGCCGCAGCACCTGTCCGACCTGTACGACCGCGAGGAGCGCGTCCGGGTGGTGCCGAACCGGCTCGACGCCGTGCAGGACGCGGTGCGTTCGGCGGTGCTGAGAAACGCCGCCTGAGCTCCCATATCCTTCTCCACCTGCCCCACGACTTGGCCCGACGGGTCTCGACCGGGCCCGGCATCAGGAACCTCATGACCGACCGACATCCCGCCGACCCGATCAGCACCACCCGCCTGCCCAACGGACTCACGGTCGTCACCGAGCGCATGGACCGGGTCGAGACCGTGTCCCTCGGCGCCTACGTCGCCAGCGGCACGCGCAACGAGCGCGCCGCCGAGAACGGGGTGTCGCACTTCCTCGAGCACATGGCGTTCAAGGGCACCGAGCGCCGCACCGCGGCACGGATCGCCGAGGAGGTCGAGAACGTCGGCGGCCACATCAACGCCTACACCGCCCGCGAGCAGACCGCCTACTACGTCAAGCTGCTCAAGGAGGACCTGGCCCTCGGTGCCGACATCATCGGCGACATCCTGACCCACTCGACCTTCACGCCCGACGAGATGGAGCGCGAGCGCGGCGTGATCCTGCAGGAGATCGGTCAGGCCAACGACACCCCGGACGACATCGTGTTCGACCACTTCCAGGAAACCGCGTTCCCGAGCCAGCCGATGGGCCGCCCGACGCTGGGCACCGAATCGCTGATCCGCGGCATGAAGCGCGATACCCTGACCGACTACATGCGCGCGCACTACACCACCGGCAACGTGGTGATCGCCGCCGCCGGCAACCTCCACCACGAGCAGGTGGTCGAGCTCGCGCGCCAGCATTTCGGCGACCTGCCGAGCGCCGTGCTGGAGCATCCCGAGCCCGGCCAGTATCGCGGCGGCGAGTTCCGCCAGCAGAAGGAGCTCGACCAGGTGCACGTCGTGCTGGGCTTCCCCTCGGTCGGCTACGGCGACCGCGACTATTACGCGGTGCTGCTGCTCTCGACCCTGCTCGGCGGCGGCATGTCGTCGCGCCTGTTCCAGGAGATACGCGAGCGCCGCGGCCTGGTGTACTCGATCTACTCCTTCAGCGCCCCGTTCCTGGATGGCGGCCTGTTCGGCATCTACGCCGGCACCGGCGAGGACGAGGCCAAGGAGCTGGTCCCCGTGACCCTGGAGGAGCTGCAGAAGGTGCAGCTGGCCGCCGGCCCGCACGCCGTGCGCCAGGACGAGCTCGACCGCGCCCGCGCCCAGCTCAAGTCCTCCCTGCTGATGTCGCTCGAGTCCACCGGCAGCCGCTGCGAGCAGCTCGCCCGCCAGCTCCAGGTGTTCGGCCGCATCATCCCGACGGCCGAAACGGTGGCGAAGATCAACGCCGTCACCCTGGACGACGTGCGCCGCGCCGCCGCCCGCGTGTTCCGCGGCGCGCCGACGCTGACGGCGCTCGGCCCCGTGACGCACATCCCCCGCCTCGGCGAGGTCGCGGACAGGCTCGCCGCATGAACGACGTTCACGATGACCGCATCGCCCTGCTGCAGGCGCTGGTCGCGCAGGCGACCCGCGCCGGCGCCGACGCGGCGGAAGCGGTGCTGGTGTCCGGCACCTCGCTCGGCGTGCAGGTACGCCAGGGCCGAAGCGAGGAGCTGGAGCGCTCCGAGCACAACGACGTCGGCCTGCGCGTGTTCTCCGGCCGCCGCAGCGCCATCGTGTCCGCGACCAGCATCGACCCGTCCGGCTTCGGGCGGCTGGTGGAGCAGGCGCTGGCGATGGCGCGCGTGGTGCCGGAGGACCGCTTCGCCGCCCTGTGCGACCGCGCCGGCACCGGGCTCGCGGCCTCCTCCGGCCTCGACCTTGCGGACGGCACCGAGCCGGGGATCGAGGCGCTGACCGAGCGGGCACGCACCGCCGAGGCGTCGGCGCTGGCGGTGGCCGGCGTCACCAACAGCCAGGGCGGCTCCGCCAGCTACGGCCGCACCAGCATCGCCCTCGCCACCTCCGGCGGCTTCGCCGGCCAGTACGCCCGCACCAGCCATTCGGTGTCGGCGAGCGTGCTGGCCGGCCACGGCACCGCCATGCAGCGCGACTACGACTACCATTCCACGGTCCACCTCGCCGATCTGGACGACCCGGCGCTGATCGGCCGCCAGGCCGGCGAGCGCGCGATCACCCGGCTGAACCCGACCAAGCCGCGCACCGGCCGGATGCCGGTGATCTACGATCCGCGCGTATCGAACAGCCTGGTCGGCCACCTGGCCGGCGCCCTGAACGGCGCGTCGGTGGCGCGCGGCACCTCGTTCCTGAAGGA
>CAXTOD010000428.1:276-2351 GCA_964245705.1 uncultured Acetobacteraceae bacterium | reverse complement strand
CGGTCGCCGACCAGGGCAGCGGCATGACGCCGGAGGTGGCGCAGCGCGCGCTGGAGCCGTTCTTCACCACCAAGCCGCTGGGCAAGGGCACCGGCCTCGGCCTGTCCATGGTCAAGGGCTTCGTCGAGCAGTCCAACGGAACGCTGGAGCTCCAGACCGCCGAAGGGGCCGGCACGACGGTCCGGATGCTGTTCCCCCGGGTCCAGACCGCCTGACCACCGGCCGGGCGGGTGCGCAGGCGAAGGGGGCCGTGGCGTCCCGTACGGGATTCGAACCCGTGTTACCGCCGTGAAAGGGCGGTGTCCTAGGCCCCTAGACGAACAGGACGAAGCCGGCGCCTGCGTAGCCGAGCCCTTCCAGGGGGTCAAGCGAAGGGGTCAGGCCAGCGCCGCGTCGGCGATGAAGAACCCGGCGCTGGTGACGCCGTTCCAGGTTTCCGCGCGCAGCCAGCCGAGGAGATGCACCGGCGGCGCGCCGCGCTGCTCCAGCGCCGCCGCCAGCGGGCTCTCGTTGGCCCGGAACAGCAGCGCCTTGAGCCGGGCGCCGCCGCCCTCGCCCTCCACCGTCAGCCGCAGCGTGGTGTTCTCGCGCCCGATCCGGTCGGCGCGCAGCACCCTGGCCCGCGGCAGGGCGAACAGCGGCTCGGCGTTGCCGGTCCCGAACGGCGCCAGCCGGTTCACGTGCGTGGCCAGCTCCACCGTCGCAGCAGGGACGCCCAGCACGCCGTCCACCGCCAGCTCCTGCGCCGCAGGCAGCAGCCGGGCCGCGGACAGGCGCTCGTCGAGGAAGCCGTGGAACGCGTCCAGGTGCCCGGCGTGCAGCGAGAAGCCGGCCGCCATGGCGTGCCCGCCGCCGGTCAGAAGCAGCCCGGTCTGGCGGGCCGCGATCACCGCGGCGCCCAGGTCCAGGCCCTCCACCGACCGGCCCGACCCCTTCACCGTCCCGTCCTCCAGGGCCGCGCCGACCAGCACCGGCCGGTTGAACCGGTCCTTCAGCCGGCCGGCGACGATGCCCACCACGCCCGGGTGCCAGTCGGTGCCGGACAGGAACAGGGCGGCGTGGCCGGCGGCGAGCTGCGCCTCGCCCAGCGCCATCGCCCGCTGCAGGATGGCGTCCTCCACCGTGCGCCGCTGCCGGTTCACCGCGTCGAGCCGCTCGGCCAGCCGCTTCGCTTCCGCCGGGTCCTCGCACAACAGCAGCCGCAGCCCGAGATCCGCCTCGCTGATCCGGCCGCCGGCGTTGATCCGCGGCCCGAGCGCGTAGCCGCAGGTGAAGGCGCTGGGGCCGTCGCGGACCGAGGCCACCTCCAGCAGCGCGTGGATGCCGGGCCGCGCCCGACGCCCCATCACCTTGAGCCCCTGCGTCACCAGCGCCCGGTTCAAACCGGTCAGCGGCATCACGTCGCACACCGTGGCCAGCGCCACCAGGTCGAGCAGGCCCAGGAGGTCGGGCGCGTCCCGGTGCTCGAACATGCCCCCCCGCCGCAGCGTCCGCAGCAGCGCCACCCCGGTCAGGAAGGCGATCGCGGTGGCGCACAGCGTGCCGAGGCCGGACGAACAGTCGAGCCGGTTCGGGTTGACCGTGGCCAGCACCGGCGGCACCGCGCCGTCCGACTTGTGGTGGTCGAGCACCACCACCTCGGCCCGCCCCTGCAGCTGCGCCAGCGGCTCCGGCGCCGCGGTGCCGCAGTCGACGCACACGACCAGGGAGGCGCCCCGGTCGGCCAGCCCCGACAGCGCCGGCGCGTTCGGCCCGTAGCCTTCGCGCATCCGGTCCGGGATGTGGGTGTGGACCACGCAGCCGAGTGCCCGCAGCAGCACCGTCACCAGCGCGGCCGCGCAGGCGCCGTCCACGTCGTAGTCGCCGAACACGCCCACCGTTTCGGAGCGCTGCACGGCACGCGCCAGCCGTGCGGCGGCCACGTCCATGTCGGCGAGGCAGGACGGGTCGGGCAGCAGCGCGCGCAGGGTCGGCTCGAGGTAGTGCGCGGCCGCCTGGGCGTCGACGCCGCGCGCCGACAGCAGCCGGCCGACGGTTTCCGGCAGCGCCAGCCGCTGCGCCAGCGCAATGGCCAC
>CAXTOD010000428.1:0-266 GCA_964245705.1 uncultured Acetobacteraceae bacterium | reverse complement strand
GCTCGCCTCCACCCCCAGAACGGCGTCGGGCCTTGCGGCCCGGTTCGGCATCCCGTCGGGCATGGTCAGGCGGCCGCCGGGCCGCCCCAGGTCTTGGTGGCGAAGTTGTGCCGCCCCTCGATGAAGCGCACCGTTCCGGACTTGCTGCGCATGACGATCGAGTGCGTCACCGCGTGGTCGCCGCTGCGCTTCACGCCGCGCAGCAGCGCGCCGGTGGTGACGCCGGTGGCCGAGAACAGCACGTCGCCGCTGGCCAGGTCCTGCAG
>CAXTOD010000427.1:1978-2356 GCA_964245705.1 uncultured Acetobacteraceae bacterium | reverse complement strand
GGCCTGCGCGGTGCTGCCCGGGCACCCCGTCCCGGCGCCGCAGCGTCCGGCGGAGCCGAGGCTGCCGCAGTCGCAGCGCATGGAGGCGCTGGGCCTCCTGACCGCGGAGCTGGCGCACGAGTTCAACAACCTGATGACCATCGTGCTGGCCAACCTGGAACGGCTCGCCGAGGAGCAGGACCCGGCGCGCCGTGCCAGCCAGGTGGCGCGCGCGGACTGGGGCGCGCAGCGGGCCGCCCGCCTCACCGGGCAGATGCTATCCTTCGCCAGGCGCCGGTTCGAGGAGGCGCGGGTGGTGGACGTCAACGCCACGGTCCGCGACTGCGACGCCATCCTCGACCAGATCCTCGAACTGCCGGCCGAGGAGATCGAGCGCCT
>CAXTOD010000427.1:0-1968 GCA_964245705.1 uncultured Acetobacteraceae bacterium | reverse complement strand
GGCCACGACCTGTCGGTGGTGCTGGAGCTTGCCAACGAGCCGCTGCCGGCCAGGCTCGACCCGGCCGGGCTGGAGCTGGTGCTGCTGAACCTGGTGCGCAACGCCGCCGACGCGTCCTCGCCCGGGCAGCGGATCGTGGTGCGCAGCCGCCGCTGCCGGTCCGGCAACGCCGACGCGGTCGCGGTGGCGGTGATCGACCACGGCACCGGCATGACCGACCAGGTGAGGATCCAGGCGACCGAGCCCTTCTTCACCACCAAGCAGCCGGGCAGGGGCACCGGCCTCGGCCTGCCGATGGTCAGGGACTTCGCCGAGCAGTGCGGCGGCCGGGTCGAGATACGCAGCGCCCCCGGCCGCGGCACCACCATCGACCTCCTCCTGCCGCTGGCGGCCGCCGACGGCGTCCGGGCCTCGCTGTCCGCCTGATCCCTATCCCGCGGCGCGCGAGAACGGCATCGCGGCGCGCAGCCGCCCCTGCCTCGGCGCCCCGCCGACGATGTGGCCGATCGCGGTCAGGCTGTCCACGTGGTCGCAGACGATCTTGAACACCGCCAGCAGCGGCACGCTCAGGAACGCCCCCGGGATGCCCCACAGCCAGTCCCAGAACAGCAGCGAGGCCATCACCAGCACCGGGTTCAGGGTGAAGCGCTTGGCCAGCAGCAGCGGCGTGACCGTTTCGCCTTCCAGCAGGTGGATGCCGAGATAGATCGCCGGCGGCAGCAGCGCGTGCAGCGCCGAGGGGAACACGAACAGCCCGACCAGGAAGTAGATCACGATGCCGGTGAACGGCCCGATGATCGGGACGTAGTTGAGCAGGAACGCGAGCACGCCCCACAGCAGCGGGTTGGGCAGGCCAAGTGCTGCGCACTGCGCGAAGTTCAGCGCGCCGACCAGCAGGTTCATCACCGTGATGGTGGCGAGGTAGAGCGACACGTTGTGCTCGATGGCGGTGGCGATCTGCACCGTGCGCCGCTTGTCGGCCCAGGTCGGCATGACCTCCACCACGCGGCGCAGCAGGCTGTCGCCCTCGTAGAGCAGGAAGAACAGCATCAGCAGCATGGAGAACAGCTGCCCCAGGAAGGCGCGCGTGCCGACCAGGATCGACGAGCCGACGCTGGTCAGGCCGCTGGTGCCCGACTGCTGCACCGCCACGGTGCGCATGTTCGGCGCCGCACCCTGGTCCACCAGCCCCTGCAGCTTCTTCATGCCGTCCTGCAGCGCGCGGATCGGCCCGCCCAGGAACGACAGCTTGTGCTGCAGCGCCGGCAGGCTTTCCGGCGCGCGCGCGATCCAGCCCGAGGCCGGCACCGAGATCGCGGCCCCGATCGCCCCCACGATGCCGAACAGCAGGCCGATCAGCAGCAGCGCCGCGAGCGGCTTGGGGATGCGCAGCCGAAGCAGGAACCGCATCGGCGCCGACAGCAGCAGGTTCAGCACGCCCGCCAGCACGAACGGCAGCACGATGTCGCTGGTGAAGTAGAGCGTATAGAACACGCCCATCACCGTCAGCAGCAGCAGGCACGCCGAGACGGTGTTCAGCCCGCCGGAGCGCCCCGCGCCCGTCACCGCATCCGCGCCCGTTACCGCGCCCGCGCCCGTCACCATGTCCGGGCCTGCGCCTGCCCCCGCGCCCGTAGCGGTGTCCGCGCCGGTGCCCGTCACCCCGTCCCGGGCCGGCTGCGGGCCGTTCCGGTCAGCGTCGGCGGCCCCGTTCCTCGCCACGATGACTGCCATGCACCCGTTCCAGCTGCCCGGGCCGAGAACGTGCCGACCGCCCGCCCTTTGTCCAGCGGAATCGTGCAGCGCAGCACGGAGCGCAAACCCCGGGCGCCTTCAGCCGGCGCGCGGCAGCCGCACCACGAACCGGGCCCCCACCACGCGGCCGGCCGCGTCCGTGCGGTTTTCCGCCGAGATCCGGCCGCGCAGCGCTTCCACGAGCTGCCGGCTGATCGATAGCCCGAGCCCGGA
>CAXTOD010000426.1:0-2364 GCA_964245705.1 uncultured Acetobacteraceae bacterium | reverse complement strand
GTCCAGGCGTTTCCGGCGCGTGGCGCCCCACGGTGGATGCCGGCGTGCCACCGCTGCCGGGTGCAGGCCGCTACCGCGCTGCCTCGGCCGCGGCGGGGCCGGTCCAGGCAGCCGCGAAGCCGCGCAGGTCGTCGGCGATCCTGGCGATGACGGGGTCCCAGTCCCCGGGGGCGGGTTGCCGGACGATGCGCAGCTTCGGGTACCACGGGCTGTCGTCCCGGCCGGTCAGCCACCGCCAGCAGGGATCGAACCGGTCCATCAGCCAGACCGGCCGGTCCAGCGCGCCGGCCAGATGGGCCACGGCGGAATCGACCGCGATGACCAGGTCGAGCGTGCCGACGAGGGCGGCGGTGTCGGCGAAGTCGTCCATCTCGCCCATGACCTCGGTCAAGGGGAAGCCGGCGGGCGCGTCCGGCCCGTCCTTCTGCAGCCCGAAGAACCGCACGCCGGGCACGGCGAAGATCGGGGCCAGCCGCGCCGGCGGGATCGAGCGGCGGCGGTCCAGCAGGGCCAGCCTGGGCTTGGTGCCGTGCGCGTTGCCCGCCCACAGCACGCCGACCCGCGGCCCCTCATGGTCCGTCGCGGCCAGACGGCGCTGCCATCCGGCGCTCCGCTCCGCATCGGCATGAAGGTAGGGCGCGGCGGCCGGAACCGTGTCGAGCGTGGTGCGCAACGCCAGCGGCAGGCTCATCATCGGGCAGTGGAGGTCATGGTCCGGCAGCGCTTCGCCACGCGCCACCACGCGCTCGATGCCAGGCAGGCTGCGGAGCAGACGAACCAGCGGCTTCTGCACCTCCAGAACGACCCGCAGCCCGCGCCCGGCCGCCAGAACGGCAAGGCGGCAGAACTGGAGGGTGTCGCCGAACCCCTGCTCGGCGTGGACCAGCAGCGTCCGGCCCGCGGCATCCTCGCCGCGCCATTGCGGCACGGTGAAGTTGCGCCCGAGGCCGTCGACCTGCATCCGCCACTCGTATTCCTCCCAGCCCGAGGCGAGGTCGCCGCGGGCCAGAAGGGCCATCGCCAGGTCGGCGTGAATGCGCGGCAGTTGCCGGCCGTCGGCGCAACAATTGATGGCCCGCTCGAACGAGGCGACCGCGTCGTCCAGGCGGCCCAGGGCGCGGAAGGTGCCGCCAAGGCCGACCAGGGTCTCGACCCGGCCGGGCGCCAGCGCCTCGGCACGCTGCGCGTGGGCGAGCGCCTCGTCGAGCCTGCCCTGGCTCTGGAACGCGCCGCCGAGGTTGAGGTGCGCGTCGCAATGGTCGGGCTTGAGCGTGATGGCCCACACGAAGCAGGACATCGCCTCGGCCACCCTGGCCTGGTCCATCAGCACCTTGCCGAGGTTGTTGTAGGCGTCGGCATGGTCCGGCTGCGACGCGATCGCCTTGAGGAGCCAGGAGATGGCCTCCTCGGGCTCCCCGTGCGCCAGCGCGCTGCCCAGGCTGATCTGCGCCGCCACGAAGTCCGGCCGGCGCTGCAGGGCGTCGCGGAAGCAGGCGACCGCCTCGTCGAGGCGGTCCAGCAGCATCAGGGCGCTGCCCAGGTTCATGTGCGCTTCGGGATAGTTTGGGTCGAGCCGCAGGGCCGTCCGGCAGCTCGCGACCGCCTCGTCCAGCCTGTTCTGCCGCCGCAACGCGTCGCCCAGGTTGTTGTGCACCAGGGCCAGGTCCGGCTTCACGAGCAGGGCCAGACGGAAATGCCGGATGGCTTCGTCGAGCTGCCCGGCCTCGGACAGCGCACAGCCGAGATTGACCTGCGCTTCGACCAGCCGTGGATCCAGGCCGATCGCCGTCCGGAAGCACGCGAGCGCGTCGTCCACCTGCCGCTTCTCCAGCAGGGCGTTGCCGAGGGTGCAGTGGAACGGCGCGGCCTTGCCGTTGATCGCGACCGCCTGCCGGATCAGGGCGATGGCCGCGTCGAGCCGCCCTTCCTGCCGGGCGATCAGGCCGAGCAGATGCAGGCTGTCGGCGTGGCGCGGCATGACGGCCAGCACCTGGCGGTAGCCACGCTCCGCTTCGGCCAGCTGTCCGGCGCGGTGATGCTGCAGCGCCCTGGCGAACGACGCTTGCGCAGCAGGACTTGGCCCGCACGGTGACGGGCCGCGTTCCCGGTGCTTCGTCGGCGTGTCCAGCTGGTTCATGATGGTGCCGCTTCGAAAGGGAGCGACCAGGCTAGCGCCCGGACATGAAGCGTTGATGAACCGCAAGGATGGCCGACCCGGGGACCTGCGCCCGGCCGGCCGCCTGGACCGGTCCGGACGCACCGGCACATGACGGGGACCGGCGGGCGTCGCGCGGCCTCCGGCGGCTAGGACCGGCGGCGGCGGGCCGGGACGCTGGGTGCGGCCGGGGCCGCATCCCGGCGGCA
>CAXTOD010000425.1:0-2365 GCA_964245705.1 uncultured Acetobacteraceae bacterium | reverse complement strand
GATCATGCGGGCACCCGGCCTCGCCCGGCGCCTGCTGTCGGAAGCGGGCGGAGCGGTTCCGGTCCGGCCGCCGCCGATGGCCGCCGGAACCGCGTCCGAGGGCGTCGGCGTGGCGGGCTCGGCGCATGGGCAGGTCTGGCACTGGGTACGGCTGGAGGCGGGGCTGGTTTCGGCGCTGCACGTCCATGATCCGGTGCTGTCGTCCTGGTCGATGCTGGAGCGGCTGGCGCCGGGACTGGCCGCCGAGGAGCTGCCGCTGCTTTGCGCGTCGCTCGGGCTGTCCTCCTCCGGGGCGGACCAGTGAGCGCAACCCGGCTCCGCGTGCGGCGCCACCACCCGAAGCTGTCGATGCTGCACCTGCAGGGCGGCGGCTGCGGCGGCTGCGGGCTGGAGATCGAGGCGCTGCTGGCGGATGGACGCCTCGACGCGGTCGGGCTGCTCCTGGTGGAGGCGCCGCGTCACGCCGACCTCCTGCTGGTGAGCGGCACGGTCGGCCGCAACCTCGAGGACGCTGTCCTGGCGACGTGGGCCGCCATGGCGGAGCCGAAATGGCTGGTCGCCGCCGGCGCCTGCGCGATGGATGGCGGCCCGTTCCGGGGCGGCTACGCGGTGTCGGGCGGCATCGGCGACCGCCTGCCGGTGTCGCTGGTGATCCCCGGCTGCCCGCCGTCGCCGGACGCGCTGCTGGCCGGGCTGTGCCTGCTGCTGGACGCGCTGCGCGGCACCCCGGAGCTCAGCCCGCCGCCCCTTCCGGCTCCTCAGGCACTTCCTCCTGCAGCGCTTCCGCGTCCGCCCGCAGGCGGCGATAGCTCCGGAGGCTGAACGGGATCATCACCGCGTAGATCAGCCCCGCCGCCGCCAGCGCGGTCCACGGGTCGGCGACCAGCACGGTGACGTAGAGCCCGACCCCCAGCATCAGCGGCAGCACCAGCTGTGCCGGCACCTTGAAGTTCTTGAAGCTCCACAGCGGCAGGGTCGACACGCTGAGCAGCGCCACCGCGATCAGGATCGGCGCCACCAGCAGCGGCTGCCGCGACAAGGCCAGCAGCCAGGGCAGGGCGAGCTTGTGCGCCTCGAGCCCGACGAACAGCGGGAACAGGGTGAGCCCGGCCGCGGCCGGCGCCGGGACGCCGGTGAAGAAGTTGTACGCGTAGGCGTGCAGCGGCATCGCCTTTGGCGCGTCGTCGCCGCTGCCGGCGTTGAAGCGGGCGAGGCGAAGCGCGATGCACACCGCATACAGGATGCACGGCACGAAGCCGTAGCGGCCGCCGTCGCGCATCGCCCACAGGTACAGGATGAAGGCGGGCGCCACCCCGAAGCACAGGAAGTCCGACAGGCTGTCGAACTCGGCGCCGAAGCGGCTGGTGGCGCGCAGCAGGCGGGCGATCCGGCCGTCGAGGCCGTCGATGAAGCCGGCGATCACCAGCGCCACCGCCGCCTCGCCGAAGCCGCCGGTGATGGCGGCGCGGATGGCGATCAGGCCGGCGCACAGCCCGATCAGGGTCAGGATGTTGGGGATCAGCCGGTTGAAGGACTGGCCGCGGAAGCGTGGCCTGGAGCGGTCGCGCAGCCGGCGCAGGCGGCGCACCCGCCGGGGGCGACGGGGCGGATCCGGCGCGCGCTCAAAGTTGGGCAAGCACGGTCTCGCCGCCGATCGTCGACTGGCCGACGCGCACGATCGGCGCGACGCCGAGCGGCAGATAAAGGTCGGTGCGGCTGCCGAAGCGGATGATGCCGAACCGTTCGCCCAGCGCGAAGAACGCGCCCTCCCTGGCCTGGCACAGGATGCGGCGCGCGATGAAGCCGGCGATCTGCACCACCGCCATGGTGCGGCCGTCGGCCAGCCGCAGGGCCAGGGCATTGCGCTCGTTCTTCTCGCTCGCCTTGTCCAGGCAGGCGTTGACGAACTGGCCCTTGTGGTAGGCGATCCGCGTGACCTCGGCGGCCGCCGGCATCCGGTTCACGTGCACGTCCAGCACCGACAGGAAGATCGCCACCCGCCAGCGCGGCTCCGCCCCGAGCCCCAGCTCCAGCGGCGGGATCACCTCCATGACCGACACGATCCTGCCGTCCGCCGGCGCCACCACCGCGTCCGGGGACAATGGCGCCACCCGTTCCGGATCGCGGAAGAAGTAGAAGCAGAACCCCACGAACAGCAGCGCCAGCACGCCCACGACGCGGGCCGCTCCATAGGGCAGCACCAGCCCGACCGCCGCCATGACCGCGCCGCCGAGCAGGAACGGCCGGCCGGCCGGGTGCGGCGGCGCCAGCACGAGCTTCAGCGACTGGACAAAGGAGGACATCGGTCGCGCTTCATGAATGCTTCACCCCATGCGGTCAAGCTGGCCGCGCAACGGTGTGGACG
>CAXTOD010000424.1:0-2386 GCA_964245705.1 uncultured Acetobacteraceae bacterium | reverse complement strand
CGGGCGGCGGCGGCGTGGCTGGAGGCGCGGCCGCAGCTGGGACGGGACATCTTCGTCCGGCCGCCGTCCAGGACGCAGGGCCGCAGCGAGACGACGATGGCGCTGCTGGAGGCGTGCCTCGTCGTGCTGCGCGGGCCGAACAGCTGGCCGGAAGCGGCACCGGTCTACCAGCCGGTGCTGGCGCGGATGTGGCGGGTCGAGCAGGCGCTGGCGCGGATCCGCAAGATGCTGGCCGAGGATCCGCAGGGCGGGGAGCGCGGCCACTTCCTGCCGCCGGTGGGGCTGGCGGTGGGGCAGGGAATAGACCGGCTCCGGCAGGTGCGCGGGGCAGTGGCCGGGACGTTCGTGGCGTGCCTGGAGCTCGCACGCCAGGCCGAGGCCGGGCAGCAGGCGATGTTCGAGCCGGTTTATATCCGGCAAAGGATCACCGATCTTGTTCAAATCTCAAGGTAGCTGCAGCCGAAAAGTCCGCTATTCTTCTGTTCTCCTTCGCCAAATTATCCTGCAGCTCGCACCTTCGCTATACGGTTGCTGATCCAGGGCTGAGCATCCGAATAACGACACGCGGGTAAGGCGGCCAAAAGCGAGCTTTCGAAGGTGCTGGTGTTCATGCGCAGCGTCAGGTTGGCTTGAAGCATAAAGAAAGGAAGCAGGTCAGGAGCGGCGGGATGGCAGAGATTTTCTGTTGAACCATGGAAAAGGAGATGCTTCCCATCAAGCTGGTTCAGTCTGCCGCTCGGATGAGCCGATAGCCGACGTTCGGTTCCGTCGCGATCATCGATGCCACCTCCGGGCCGAGCTTGTGTCGCAGCTGGCCGATGTAGACGCGGAGGTACTGCACGTCCTCGCCATGCGCCGGGCCCCACAGGGCGAGCAGCAGCTGGCGGTGGGTCAGCACCTTGTCCTCGTGGCGCATCAGCATGGCCAGGAGCTGGTACTCGCGCGGGCTCAGGGTGACCCGCTCGCCGCTGACCCGGACCTCGTGGCGGCCGGGATCGAGCATGATCGGGCCGCAGGTGAGTATCTCGTCCGGCCTGGGCTCCACGCCGGGATCGTGGCGGCGCAGCACCGCGCGAAGCCGGGCCAGCAGCTCGCCGAGGCCGAACGGCTTCTCGACGTAGTCGTCGGCGCCGGCGTCAAGCGAGGCGATCTTTTCCGCCTGGCGGTCGCGGGCGGACAGCACGATCACCGGCACCTGCGAGAACGCGCGCAGCCGCTGCAGCACCACTTGGCCGTCCATGTCCGGCAGCCCGAGGTCGAGCACGATCGCGTCCGGGGCGCGCGAGGCCGCCTGGCGCAGCCCGTCGGCGCCGTTGAACGCCGAGCGGGGGCGGTAGCCGGCGGCCTCCAGGGCGGGACACAGGAAGCGGTGGATCTGCTTCTCGTCGTCGACGACCAGCACCGCCGGGCGGTCGATCCCGCTCGTGACGCTTCCGCTCATGGCGCCAGCGGCAGGGTGATGGTGACGATGGTGCCGCGCCCGCCTCCGGTCCGGTCCGGCCCCCTGCCCCGGGGCGGCGGGCTGGCGGCGGAGATGGTGCCGCCCATCACCTCGATCAGGCCGCGGGCGATCGCCAGGCCGAGCCCGGTGCCCGGCACCACCCGGTCGCCGTGCTGGGCACGGAAGAAGCTGTCGAACACGTGCGGCAGGTCGGGCTCGGCGATGCCGACGCCGTTGTCGCTGATCCGGATCACCGCCTGGCCGGCCTTGGCGGCGACATGCACCGCGACCGGGTCGGCGGCGGAGGGCTGCGAGTACTTCAGCGCGTTGTCCAGCACGTTGAACAGCACCTGCTCCAGCAGCAGCGGGTCGGCCAGCACGGCGGGAGACGGCCCATCGGCGGCGACCGAGACCAGGTCGGCGTCGTCCAGGCGCGACATCGCCTTCTGCACCACGTCGTGCAGCATCACCCGCACCAAGCGCGGCACCACCATGCCGCTGTCGAGCTGTGTCATGTCGGTGATGTTGGCCAGGAACCGTGTCATCCGCCGCGTGTCCTCCTCGATGGCGAGCAGCAGGTCGTCGCGCGTGTCCGGGGACAGGCGGGCCCAGGCGGTGCGCAGGGTCTCGGCCGAGCCGCGTATGCCGGTCAGCGGCGTGCGCAGGTCGTGCGACAGCGAGTTCAGCAGGGCGGTGCGCAGCTTCTGGGTCTCGTCGCGCGCGGTCGCGTCGGCCGCACTCCGTACCAGCCGGACCCGCTCCAGCGCCAGCGCCGCCTGGTCGGTCAGCGCCTGCAGCGCCTGCAGCGCCGGCCCGTCGATCGGCACTGCCGACTGCACCGCGAGCAGCCCGTGCAGTCCGTCCGGTTCGCGGGCGCCGTGGCCACCGCTGCCGTCCGCGGCGGCGCCGGGGATCCGGATCGGCAGGAAGCGCCAGGGGGCGGAG
>CAXTOD010000423.1:0-2388 GCA_964245705.1 uncultured Acetobacteraceae bacterium | reverse complement strand
GAGGATGGCGGCGGTGGCTTGGCTGCGGCTGCTACGGCATGTCGCGCCTGCGCGCATCCGCCGGCCGTCGCGTCGCTCGCGGCCGGATCGCGCCCTGGCTGCGGTTCGGCGGCTGCGTATAGTGCGGCATGGCGAATGGCGACCTTTATCCCGAGATCGAACCGTTCGCGGCCGGCTACCTGCCGCTCGAGGCCGCGTCGGACGCGGGCGCGCACGTGATGTACTGGGAACAGGTCGGGCGTCCGGACGGGCGGCCGGTGCTGTTCCTGCACGGCGGCCCTGGGGCGGGAGCCGGGATCGTGCACCGGCGCTTCTTCGACTCGTCGGTGTGGCGGGTGGTGATCTTCGACCAGCGCGGCGCCGGGCGCTCGCGTCCGCAGGGATCCTTGCGCGACAACACCACCGCCTTTTTGCTGGACGACATCGAGCGCCTGCGCCGCCACCTCGGCATCGCCAGCTGGGTGCTGTTCGGTGGCTCCTGGGGCTCCACCCTGGCGCTGTCTTATGCGCAGGCGCATCCGGACCGGGTGGTGGCGCTGGTGCTGCGCGGCATCTTCCTTGGCCGGCCGGAGGAGCTGCACTGGTTCCTGTACGGCTTGCGCACGGTGTTCCCCGACGCCCACGCGCAGTTCGCCGGGCACGTCCCGGACGCGGAACGCTCCGACCTGCTCGGCGCCTACCTGCGGCGCCTGACCGATCCCGACCCGGCGGTGCACCTGCCGGCGTCGCGGGCGTGGTCGGAGTACGAGGGGACCTGCTCGACCCTGCTGCCGACCGGGGCCGCGGTGGCGAGCTTCTCGCGCGACCGCGCCGCGCTCGGCCTGGCGCGGATCGAGGCGCACTACTTCGCCAACGGGCTGTTCCTGCCGACCGGCGGCCTGCTCGGCCGGATGGCGGCGATGGCGCACCTGCCGGCCGAGATCGTGCAGGGCCGCTACGACATGGTATGCCCGGCCCGCAGCGCGTTCGACCTCGCCGCAGCCTGGCCGGGAGCGCGGCTGACCATCGTGCCCGATGCCGGTCATTCCGCCCTGGAGCCGGGCACCAGGCGGGCGCTGATCGCGGCGCTGGAGCGGTTCCGCGGCTGAACCCCGCCGCCGAGCCGGGAAGCCGGTGGAGGCTGCCGCGTGCGACATCCTGCCGCCGGGATCGGCCGCTTCCGGTGCCGCGTGTGTGCCGCTTCCACCGGACGCGGCGGCGCCGCGACGCCGCGGGCGGTCTCCGTCACCTCCGGTTGCCGGAACCGGCGTCGGGACCGCAAGGAGCGGACGTGTCCCTGCCGGACGACATTCTCGGTTGACGCTTGTCCCGCCTGATCGAATGCTTGGGCAGGCAACGAAGTCATCGCGGGGGCGCGCCATGGACGCCGGCCATCAGCCTGCGGCGCTCGCAGGCGGACGCTTCTACCTGATCATGTCGGTTCTTCTCGCCGGGATCGTCGTGTTCGGCTTCTCGCACACGATCCCCTTCGACCTGGCCCCGCCCGGCCTGCCGCTGCTCCTTGTCGTGCACGCCGTGGTGTTCGGCGCCTGGGTGCTCCTGTTCGTCACCCAGCCCGCCCTGGTCGGGAGGCGCTCCATCGCGACGCATCGCAGGCTCGGCTGGATCGGCGTGGTTCTGGCCTGCGCGATGGTCGGGCTCGGCAGCAGCGCCATCCTGTTCGCGCTCTGGAACCATTCCCTTCCGCCCTTCTATCCACCCGGGCTGTTCATCGTTCGCGGCATCGTCGGACTGGCGGTGTTCGCCGGGCTTCTCGCTGCGGCCATCCGGCTGCGCCGCAGGACCGAGTGGCACAAGCGTCTCATGCTGTGCGCCGCCATCACCGTGGTCGTTCCCGGGCTGGAGCGGGGGCTTCCGTTGCCGCTCCTCGGTGCCGGCTGGCCCTTCGTGGCCGACGGCGTCGTCGATCTTCTCGCGTCCGTCGGCCCGGCCTTCGACCTCGCCCTGCGCAGGCGGATCCATCCCGCCTATGTCTGCGGCGTAGGGACGATCGTCGCAGGCCAGGCGGTCGTCGACCTCGCGGCACCTTCGCCGGTGGCCGCCGTCATGCTTCGCCTGGTCGGGGCGGGCTGATCCGCCTGCAGGATCAAGGGACGAGGTTCGGGGGCAGGACGCCGGGGATCGGCTGCGGCGCAGGAAAAAGCGCGGCGACGTCGTCCGACGGCGAGGGATCTCGATCGCCGAGTGCTTCCGCGTTCCGACGCTCCTTTTTCCAGGGCACCGGCCGATTTCGGTTGAACGTCCTGCAACCCGCGGCGTTAGCCGGGCGAACCGGACCAGACCACCGCCATGTCGAGCGGTTTCGCCATGGTCGAAGTTGAGGAAGCAGAATGAACCGTTACACGCGCTGGGGTTTCGCCCTGGTTGTCCTCCCAATCGCCGCCTGCG
>CAXTOD010000422.1:0-2392 GCA_964245705.1 uncultured Acetobacteraceae bacterium | reverse complement strand
GGAGGCGGCTCGTACTGGGGCGGCGGGATCGGCGCGTAGCCGTAGGGCTGGGCGGCCGCCTGGCCGGCGGCGGCGAGGCAGCCGAGCAGCGCCAGCGCCGGAAGGGTCCGGATGCGCATGGTCGGGTTCTCCATGATGGGCCGCACCAGGACGGTGCGGAACCGGCGCAGGCTCGCCGGCCATGATGGCAGCAAGACGGCGGCGCCGGCCGCGGATGGTGCCTTTACGGAAATTTAAGACGCGTCTGGAAGGATGGTCCGCACCGCCCGCAGCGAGACCCATGCAGATGGACACGATCTTCCTCGCCCCCGAAACCAGCACCCCGGTCGCAACCGGCTGTGCCGGATGCCAGGGGGACCGCTTCGACACCCCGATCGCGATGGCGTTCCAGCCGATCGTGGACGCGACCGGACGGGTGTTCGCGCACGAGGCGCTGGTGCGCGGGACCAACGGCGAAGGCGCGGGGGAGATCCTGTCGCGCGTGACCGGGAGCAACCGCTACGCCTTCGAGCAGCTGTGCCGCATCACCGCGATCGACACCGCAGCCGGGCTGGGCCTGCGCGACAGCGGCGCCATGCTGTCGATCAACTTCAGCCCCAACGCGATCTACGAGCCGGTGCGCTGCCTGAAGACCAGCCTCGCCGCGGCTAGGCGGGTCGGCCTGCCCAACCACATGATCCTGTTCGAGATCACCGAGAACGAGCGCCTGCGCGACCCGCGCCACCTGCGCGACATCGTGTCCACCTATCGCGGCATGGGCTTCAAGGTCGCGATCGACGATTTCGGCGCGGGCTACTCCAACCTCGACCTGCTGGCCGGCTTCCAGCCGGACCTGATGAAGCTCGACATGCACCTGATCCGCGGCATCGACGCCGACCCAGTGCGCCAGGCGATCCTGCGCAGCATGATCGGGCTGTGCCGCGAGCTCGGCATCACCCTGGTGGCGGAAGGCGTGGAGCAGCTCGCCGAGTACCGGACGCTGCGCGCCCTCGGCGTCGCACTGTTCCAGGGCTACCTGTTCGCCCGTCCCGGGCTCGGCGTGCTGCCGGGGGCGGGGGGGGCCCCCCGGGGACCGCCCGCGCCAGACCCCCAGCGCCAGCAGCACCGCCGCGAGGCCGCCTAGAACGGGCGCCACGGGCCGCGAGACGGCCATGAAGCGGGCGGGATTGGCGAGGGCGAACAGCATGGCGCCCCCGCGCTCTAGGGCCGCCGGCTGCCGGCGGCGGGCCCAGCACGCCGGACGCGGTGCGATTTACAGCGGCACCCGGAGCGGCGCTAATGCGCCATGCCTTTTCCCCGTCCCGCCGGCCGACGCGCGTGAGCGGGCCCGCCCAGCCGCGCGTCGTCCTGGTCACCGGCGCGTCGTCCGGCATCGGCCTGTGCAGCGCCGCCCTGTTCGCCGCCCGCGGGTGGCGGGTCGGGCTGGTGTCGCGCAGCGCCGAGGGCTTGGCCTCTGCCGCCCGCCTGATCGCGCAGCGGACGCCCGACGCGGTCGTCGCGTCCGCCGTGGCCGACGTGACCGACAGCGCGGCACTTGCCGCCGCCGCCCGTGCGGTCGCGGCAGCACTCGGGCCGATCGAGGTCTGGGTCAACGCGGCGGGCAACGGCGTCTACGGCCGTTTCCGCGACGTGCCGGAAGACGAATTCCGGCGCGTCACCGAGGTGACCTACCACGGCACCGTCAACGGCAGCCGGATCGCGCTGTCGCACATGTTGCCGCGCAACGCGGGCACGATCGTCAACGTGTGCTCGGCGGTGGTGTTCCACGGCGTGCCGCTGATGACCTCCTATGCCGGGGCCAAGGCAGCGGTGCGCGCGTTCGGGCAGTCGCTGCGGATCGAGCTGCGCCTCGGCGGCAGCCGGGTGCGCGTGGCGACCCTGATCCCGCCTGCGATCAACACGCCGTTCTTCGACCACGCCCCGTCGCACATGGGGTTCCCGGCGCGGCCGGTCCCGCCGGTATACCGGACGGAGGTGGCGGCGCAGGGGGTGTGGCTGTGCGCCACCGGACGCGGCGGCGAGCTGCTCCTGACCGGGGTGGTGCAGGCCTATTCCCGGATCGCGCGGCTGTCGCCGTGGCTTGCCGGCACCCTGGTGTCGCGCAGCGACTTCGCCTCCGAGCTTCCGCGCGACGAGGGCGGGACGCGCGACCGGGTGCCGTGCCTGTTCGCCACCCGCACGACCGGCCACTCGATGCACGGGCCGTTCGGCGGCCGGGCGCGCGGCTGGAGCAGCCAGCTCTGGCTCGCCGCCGCCTGGCGCCGGCTCCGGGGGATCAGCCCGGGCCGGCCAGCCGTTCCGTCGCCGCCAGCACGCGCGCCCGCAGCGCCGGATCGCGCGCCAGCCGGTTCGGCGCAACCGGGACACGCCGCTTCAGATAGCGTCCGCTGAT
>CAXTOD010000421.1:0-2400 GCA_964245705.1 uncultured Acetobacteraceae bacterium | reverse complement strand
GCAGCGGGGCGCCGCTCCCGGGCGGCGGCGGCGAGGCGGGCGTCCAGCGTGCGGCTCAGGGCGGAGGCGCGGGCTGCCGCGGCGCGGCTTTCGGCATGCTCCGACACTTCGCCGGTCAGCCAGGTCTCGAGCTGGCGGCGGGCCCGGAACACGCGGCTCTTGGCGGTGCCGACGGCGCAGCCGGTGGCCTCGGCGAGCGCCTCGTAGCTCATGCCCTGCACCACCACCATGATCAGCGCTTCCCGCTGGTCCACCGGCAGGCGGGTCATCGCCTTGCCGAGGTCCTTGAGCGCCAGGCGGTCTTCGTGCGGCGCCTCGGTGGCGAAGGCGGACGCGGGAACGTCGTCGATGTCGGTGGTGTCGCGGCGCTTGCGCAGGTTGGAGATGAAGCGGTTGCGCAGGATGCGGTGCATCCAGGCGGGGAAGTTGGTGCCGGGAATGAAGCTGGTCTGGGCGGAAAGGGCGTTGCACACGGCATCCTGGACCAGGTCCTCCGCCGCGGCGCGGTTGCGGGTCAGGGCGAGGGCCTGGACCCGGAGCTTCGGAAGGATGGAGATGACCTGGTCGTGGAAGCTGTTCGACATCTGCACGCACTCCGAAATCTGCCCGACCAATGGACGGTCCGGCGGCGGCGTTGCATGGGATGAGACGGGTTTCCATCACGAAAAGGAGAGGCTGCGGCCGGGCTTGGTCGAGGCCTGTCCCCGGCGTCGGCCGACGCCCACAACAACGTGTCCGGACGGGCGTCCGGGGCGGCCCTTTACACTGCCGGCGCCTTCCGCGACCGTGCGGAACCGTGCCGGGACCGGATCGCGCTGTTGCAAGCCGCGTCGGCGCGGTGCCATGGATGGCGGCGAACCGGAACCCGGGATCCGGGGCGCGGGGCCGGCATCGCCCGGGCACGGGTCCAGCGGACAGGAGGCAGGATGATCGAACGCCGCGATGCGCCTGCCCCTCGCCGAGCGGTGCGGCACGGATCAGCCGACGGACGCCTCCATGCTGCGCGCGAGCTGGCCGCGGGCCCGGGACACGCGGGCCTTCATGGTGCCGATCGGCACGCCGCAGATCGCCGCCGCCTCCTCGTGGCTGAGCTCCTGCGCGCCCACCAGCACCAGGGCCTCGCGCAGCAGGGGCGGCAGGGCCCACAGCATGCGCGACAGGTCGGACAGGTCGCCGCGCCGGTGCGCTTCCGGCGCGTGCGGCTCGGCGTCGTGGACCCGCTCGCTCAGCACGCGCGACTCCCGCCGGCGGCGGCGCGCCTGCTCGTAGAACGCGTTGCGCTCGATGGTGAACAGCCACGCCTTGAGGTTGGTGCCGGGCTGGAACGATCCAAGGGCGGCCAGGGCGCGGACCACCGTGTCCTGGACCAGGTCGTCGGCGGCGGTGGGGTCGCGGGTCAGGAAGCGGCCGAAGGCGCGCAGGTCCGGAAGCAGGACCGTCATCTGCCGGTGGATCTCCTCGGACGATGCGCCGTCGCCACCCGGCCGGTCCCCCGTTCGAGGGTCCATCCCGGTTTCCTGCACCCGCTCGTCCAAATGCAATCCTATCCAGAGAGAGACGCCTGATGGCCAGCACGCGGCGCGACGATCTACTCCGCGCCCTTCCCTACGCACGACGTTATGCGCGCGCCCTCACCGGAAGCCAACCGCGCGGCGACCTGCTGGTGGCCGAAAGCCTGCGCGAGATGCTGGCCTCCACCGACAACGCCCTGACGCCGCGCTACGGCCTCTACCACTGGGTCACGCGCCGCTTCGACGCCGGCATCTCCACCCTGCCCTCGCTGGTGGACGGGCTCAACTCCAAGCAGCGGCAGCTGCTGCTGCTGACGGCGCTGGAGGAGGTGCCGATCGAGGACGCGGCGCCGATCGTGATGCTGGAGCTGGCCGACGCCTCGGCGCAGCTCGGCGACGCCCGCGAGCGGCTGCGCGCGGCGGCCGCCACCGACGTGCTGATCATCGAGGACGAGCCGATCATCGCCATGGACATCGAGGAGCTGGTGCAGGGCTGCGGGCATCGGGTGGTGGGGGTCGCGTCCACGGAGGTCGACGCGGTGCGGCTGGCGCAGGCGACCAAGCCGGGGCTGATCCTGGCCGACATCAACCTGGGCCTGGGCGGCGACGGCACCTCCGCGGTCAGCCGGATCCTCAAGTATCACTACGCGCCGGTGATCTTCGTGACCGCCTATCCGGAACGGCTGTTGACCGGCGAGGCGGTGGAGCCCGCCTTCGTGATCACCAAGCCGTTCGAGCCGCTGACGCTGGCGATCGCCACCTACCAGGCCGTCAGCGGCGGCGTGGACCTGTAGCAGGGGTCCGGAACCGGGCGGGAACCGCGTCCGCCGGGCCACGTTCGCCGGGTGGACGTTGCGGGGCCGGCGGCGCGGGCGGCAGAGGGCACGCG
>CAXTOD010000420.1:0-2414 GCA_964245705.1 uncultured Acetobacteraceae bacterium | reverse complement strand
GAAGGTCTTGTGCAGGTTGAAGTGGCTGACGTCGGCGCCGTAGCGGCCGGGACGGGCCAGGCCGACCTGGGCGTTGAGGTTGGCGCCGTCGAGATACACCTGCCCGCCCGCCTCGTGCACCAGATCGCAGATCTCGCGGACCTGCTCCTCGAACACGCCGTGGGTGGAGGGGTAGGTGATCATGATCGCGGCCAGGCGGTCGCGATGCGCGGCGATCTTAGCCTGGAGGTCGTCCACGTCGACGTTGCCCTCGCGGTCGCAGCCGACCACCACCACGCGCATCCCGGCCATCTGCGCCGAGGCCGGGTTGGTGCCGTGCGCGGAAGCCGGGATCAGGCAGATGTCGCGCTCGGCATGGCCTTGCGCGCGGTGGTAGCCGCGGATCGCCAGCAGCCCGGCGTATTCTCCTTGTGCGCCGGAGTTGGGCTGCAGCGACACCGAGTCGTAGCCGCTGATGGCGCACAGCTTCGCCTCCAGGTCGGCGAACAGCTCGGCGTAGCCCGCCGTCTGGTCGGCGGGCGCGAAGGGGTGGATGTCGCAGAAGCCGGGCCAGGTGATCGGCACCATCTCCACGGTCGCGTTCAGCTTCATGGTGCAGGAGCCGAGCGGGATCATGGTGCGGTCCAGCGCCAGGTCGCGGTCCGACAGGCGGCGCAGGTAGCGCAGCATTTCCGTTTCCGAACGGTGGTCGTGGAACACCGGATGGGTCATGAACGGGAGGTCGCGGCGCAGGGCGGTGGGGATCGACTCCGTGCGGGCCAGGCCCTCCTCCGCCACCGTGCCGTCGAACGCTTCCCACACCGCGCGCACCGTGTCGGGGCCGGTGGTCTCGTCGACGCTGATGCCGATCCGGTGATCGTCGATCCGGCGCAGGTTGATGCCGCGGCGGACCGCCTCGGCCAGAATCGCATCGGTGCGGTCGCCGGTGAGGACGGTGACGGTGTCGAAGAAGGCGTCGTTCTCGACCGGCTGGCCGAGCGCCTTGAGGCCGGCGGCGAGCGCCTGTGCGGTGCGGTTCACACGGCGCGCGATCGTTTCGAGCCCGTCCGGGCCGTGGTAGACCGCGTACATGGACGCGATCACCGCCAGCAGCACCTGGGCGGTGCAGATGTTGGAGGTCGCCTTTTCCCGGCGGATGTGCTGCTCGCGGGTCTGCAGCGCCAGCCGGTAGGCCGGGCGGCCGGCGTCGTCGATCGACACGCCCACCAGCCGCCCCGGCATCGAGCGCTTGAACGCGTCGCGCACCGCCATGTAGGCGGCATGCGGGCCGCCATAGCCCATCGGCACGCCGAAGCGCTGCATGGAGCCGATGGCGATGTCGGCGCCGAGTGCGCCCGGCGGGGTCAGCAGGGTCAGGGCCAGCGGGTCGGCCGCCATCGCCACCAGGGCGCCGGCCGCGTGCAGGCGCGCGATCAGTGCGCGCGGGTCGCGGATGCGGCCGAGGGTGTCGGGGTACTGCAACAGGGCGCCGAATACCGACGCGGGATCGAGTTCGGCGTCCGGGTCGGCCACCAGGAGCGGGATGCCGAGCGGCTCGGCGCGGGTGCGGAGCACGGCGATCGTCTGCGGATGGCAGCCGGAATCGACCAGGAACGCCTGCGCCTTGGACTTCGCCATCCGCCGGCACAGCGTCATCGCTTCGGCCGCCGCGGTCGCCTCGTCGAGCAGCGAGGCGTTGGCGACGTCGAGCCCGGTCAGGTCGCAGACCAGGGTCTGGAAGGTCAGCAGCGCTTCCAGCCTGCCTTGCGCGATCTCCGGCTGGTACGGGGTGTAGGCGGTGTACCAGGCCGGGTTCTCCAGGATGTTGCGCTGGATCACCCCCGGCAGCACCGTGCCGTGGTAGCCCTGGCCGATCAGGGTGGTCAGCACCCGGTTGCGGCCTGCCACCGCACGGAGACGCGCCAGCACCTCCGGCTCGGTCAGCCCGGCCCCCAGCGACGCTTCCGCCTGCCACTCCGCCTCGTCCAGCAGGATCGAGGCCGGCACCGTTTGCCGCGTCAGCGTGTGGAGGTCGGGCGCGCCGACCGCTTCCAGCATGGCGGCGATCTCCGCCTCGTCCGGGCCGATGTGGCGGCGGGCGAACGAGTCCGCAGGCGCCTGCGTGTCGGTCCAGAGTCCGGTCTCGGTCATCGCGGGCACTCAGCGCTTGTAGGTGGGAACGATGAAGGGCAGCGGGCTGACCGTGACCGGGACCATCCGGCCGCGCAGCTCCGCCACCAGGGTGGTGCCGGGCGGCGACAGGGCGCGGGACACGTAGCCCATCGCCACCGGCGCCTGCAGGGTGGGCCCGAACGCGCCGGAGCTGACGTGGCCGACCGGACGGGCGGTGTCCTCCGGCCGGAACAACGGCGCGCCGGCACGCAGCGGCGCCCGCCCCTCGGCTTGGCCGGCCTCAACCCGCTCGCCCACTTCGC
>CAXTOD010000419.1:0-2416 GCA_964245705.1 uncultured Acetobacteraceae bacterium | reverse complement strand
CGACGACCTGGTGCTGTGCCTGATGTCGGGCGGCGCCTCGTCGCTGCTGGGGTTGCCGGCCGAGGGGATCGACCTCGCTGCCAAGCAGGCGGTCGGCCGCGCGCTGCTGCGCAGCGGGGCGCCGATCCACGAGATGAACACGGTGCGCAAGCACCTGTCGGCGATCAAGGGCGGCCGGCTGGCGCAGGCGGCGTCGCCGGCTGCGGTGCTCACGCTGGTGGTGTCCGACGTGCCGGGGGACGACCCGTCGGTGATCGGCTCCGGACCCACCGTCCCGGACCCGACCACGCTGTCCGAGGCGTGCGCGGTGCTGGCGCGCCGAGGAATCGCGGTGCCGGAAGCGGTGGGGGTGCTGCTGCGCGACCCGGCGGCGGAAACGCCCAAGCCCGGCGACCCGGCGTTCGAGCGCGCCCGGACGGTGATGGTCGCGACCCCGCAGGCGGCGCTGGAGGCGGCAGCGGAGGTGGCCCGGCAGGCCGGGGTCGTGCCGCTGATCCTGGGCAACGCGATCGAGGGGGAGGCCGTGGAGGTGGCGCGGGTGATGGCCGGCATCGCCCGGCAATGCGCCGCCCACGGCCAGCCGGCGCCGGCGCCTTGCGTGCTGATCTCCGGCGGCGAGACCACCGTGACGGTGCGCGGCGGCGGGCGCGGCGGACGCAACGCCGAGTTCCTGCTCGGCCTGGCGGTGGCGCTGGACGGGCATCCGGGCATCCACGCCATCGCCTGCGACACCGACGGGATCGACGGCACGGAGAACAACGCCGGCGCGCTGCTCTCGCCGGACAGCCTGTCGCGCGCGCGGGCCCTCGGCCTGTCGGCCCGGGACAGGCTCGACGACAACGACGGCCACGGCTTCTTCGAGCGGCTGGGCGACCTGGTGACCACCGGCCCGACCCGAACCAACGTCAACGACTTCCGCGCGATCCTGGTCACCGAGCAAATCCGGGAGCGGCCGGCGACGCGATAAGGGCCCATCCATCTGAAGCGAGAACGTACCGGCGGCACAAGCCGGGCAGGAGGACGCGATGATACAGATGCCCATACCCGACGAGGACGTGCTGGTACGACGCGGCGAGATCGTCGCCGCACTCCGCCGCATCGTGCCCGGCGAAGGCGTGACCGACACCGAAACGGAGCGGCGGGTCTACGAGAGCGACGCGCTGACCGCCTACGGCACCCTGCCGATGGTGGTCGTGCTGCCGGAAACCACCGCCCAGGTGGCCGAGGTGCTGCGCTACTGCAGCCGCAACGGCATCAAGGTGGTGCCGCGCAGCGCCGGCACCTCCCTGTCGGGCGGCGCGCTGCCGCTGGCCGACGGCGTGCTGCTGGGCATGGGCAGGTTCAGGCGGATCCTTGAGGTCGACATCGACAACCGCTGCGTCGTGGCGGAGCCGGGCGTCACCAACCTCGCCATCACCCATGCCGTGCAGGACCGCGGCTTCCACTATGCACCCAACCCGTCCAGCCAGATCGCGTGCACCATCGGCGGCAACGTGGCCGAAAACTCCGGCGGCGTGCACTGCCTCAAATACGGCCTGACCACGAACAACGTGACCGGGATCGAGATGGTCACGATCGACGGCGAGGTGGTGCGGCTGGGCGGCAAGCACCTGGACAGCGGCGGCTACGACCTGCTCGGGGTGATGGTGGGGTCCGAGGGGCTGCTCGGCGTCGTCACCGAGGTGACTGCTGATCGGCTTTCCCAGCATCGAAGGAGCCGGCGACTGCGTGGCGTCGATCATCGGCGCCGGCATCATTCCCGGCGGGATGGAGATGATGGACCGGCTCGCAACGGAGGCGGCGGAAGCGTTCGTGCACGCGGGCTACCCGCTGGACGCCGAGGCGCTGCTGATCGTCGAGCTGGACGGCTGCGAGGCCGAGGTCGACCACCTGGTCGCGGCGGTCGAGGCGATCGCCGCCGCGCACGGCGCCGCAAGCTGCCGCGCCAGCGGCCTGCCACCGTGACCAAGTTCTCGGTGGCCGGCGCCGAAGGCTACATGACCGTCTCCAACTACCCGGACGACGGCGTGGGCGAGGTGTTCCTCAAGCTCGGCAAGCAGGGCTCCACCCTGGCCGGGGTGATGGACGCCTTCTCGATCGCGATCTCGGTCGGCCTGCAGTACGGCATCCCGCTCGAATCGTACGTGGGCAAGTTCACCAACATGCGGTTCGAGCCGGCCGGCCTGACCGACGACGCCGACGTCCGCATCGCCAGCTCGGTGATGGACTACATCTTCCGCCGCCTGGCCCTGGACCACCTGCCCTACGACCAGCGGGCCGAGATGAGCATCCTGTCCGCGGCCGAGCGCAGCGCCCAGCTGGCCGGTGAGGACCCGAGTTCACTCACCGACGACGAGGTCGTCGACCCGGAGGCCATGGCTCAGTCGGCCCCGGTGGAGCCGGTGCACCGTGACCA
>CAXTOD010000418.1:0-2418 GCA_964245705.1 uncultured Acetobacteraceae bacterium | reverse complement strand
CGACCCCCAGCGCCAGCGCCAGCCCTCGCGGAGTGGGTGCTGCCGCCCGCGCCGGCAGCACGAACGCGAACAGCTCCAGCAGGTCGTACGCCTGCAACTGCTTCAGCCCCAGCCGACGCGCACTGGACGGCGCATGCACCACCAGCGGCGACGGCATCTCCCGCAGCATTGCCACCGCCTCCGCCCGCTCCAGCACGAGCAGCTCCCCGTCCGGCGTCAGCAGCGAAACCCTGCCATAACCGGCGATCAGGGCCGGAACGGCGTTGGGCAGGGGGATGTCGGACATCCCTCCATATCTAGTGCGCCATCGCCCCAGGTAGAACCGCCCCTGGAACTCCCTCAGCGGCGCACAGCCGCCCACTGACGATCCTCGGCGCCATGCCGGCTACCACCACCGAAACCATTGACCGCGTCATCGTATGCAGACCGGAGAACATTCAGCGTCCATTGCCGTTCGCAATCCTGATCCATCGATCAAGGAGCGCCTGCGCATCCGCGCGGCAGAACACGGGCATTCGATGGAGGCCGAGGCGCGCCACATCCTTCAAGCCGCCCTGACACCTCAAGGCGGGCCACCAACCCGTCATCTCTACGACCGCGTGCGGGCACGCTTCGACTTGCTGGATGGATCTGGTTTCGAACTGCCCCAACGCGAACCGGTCCGTGATCCGTCTCGATTCGACTGATGCCCGTGCTCGGCACCACCATGCTGTCCGCCATGATGAGCGCCGATTCAGTGCAGAAGGTTGCGAACTGGATCCTCGACCAGCCATCTCGGGAGTCGTTCACGGTCGCCGTTTGCCAGGCGGAAATTCCGTCCGGCATCGCCATCCTGCCGAGCAACCGTCGGCGGACCAACCTGACGGCAGTCGACCGGGTCACAGCCGCGTAGCGTGCTGCTCGTCGCAAGATCGAACATCGCGGACGCGCTTTTCCAGGAAATGGTAAACAACGCGAAACAAGGCGTCAGTCGGGTCCGCCTCGCCGCCTGCCGCCTGCGTCTCCTACCCGATCTGACACACCCGGCACCAGTACAGCGTCCGCCCCGCCATCGGCTCCGCCAGCACCGGCGTCCCGCACACCCGGCACGGCCGTCCCGCCCGGTGGGCGACGTAGCTTGCATCGTCCCGACGCACCTTGCCCGAAGCACGTTCCCGGTCTGCGGGTTCGGTCGTGACGATCCGTCCGGTCTCGACCCCGTCCCGCATCAGCACCGCAAGGTCCGTCCACAGCGCGTCCCACACCGCCGCCGAAACCTCCCGTCCGGGCCGGTGCGGATCCACCCGCGCCCGAAACAGGATCTCCGCGCGATAGATGTTGCCGATGCCCGCCACGATGTCCTGCCGCATCAGCAGCAGCCCGATCGCCGAGCGCGACGCACGGACCTTGGTGAACGCACGCCCCGGATCGCCATCGTCCCGCAGAGGATCCTCGCCAAGCCGCTGCATCGAGACTGCCTTTTCCGCAGGCGAGATCACCGTACACGCCGTAGGGCCGCTCAGGTCTGCCACGCTGCCTCGCGTCAGCAGCCGCAGCCGCACCAGACCCCGAGGCTCCGGCGGAAATACGACTTGCTCGCCCGCGGCGACCCGCATCGTACGACGCCCGAAACCCGCCAGCCCCGGCCCGGCGAACCGCCACATCCCATACAGCCCCAGATGAACCCGCAGCCAGAGCTCGTCGGAGAACATCAGAAACATCTGCTTGCCATGCGCTTCGGCCGCACGCAGCACTCGTCCGTCCAGCAGCGCCGCTCCGTCGGCGAACCGTCCCTGCGGACTGCTCGCCTCGACCGCCTTGCCGACGAACCGCGCCCTGAACGCGCCCGCAAGCCGATGCACCGTATGTCCTTCAGGCATCCACTTCCTTTCGCCGGACCGCCTGCCTGGTGCAACCCGCTGGCCTGGTCCGGTCTCCCAAGGCAGGATCGGCCGGGACCGGAAGATCCGCCTCGAAGCATGTGAGGCGAACGGTTGGCAGTCCGCTGGAACGCCGCTCCGCCGGCCGCCGCGCACTCGATGTCCGTTGCCGAGAGCAGCTGAGCTGACCGGCAAGCAGTTATACAGCCCCTCCAACTCGTGACGACGCCTGCATCAACGCGCTGTCCTCCGCCGCCTCCGCGGTATCGGCATCCATCGCTCATGCTGCCCTGGCATTGTCCGCAACGGGTCCGGCAGCTCGCAACTGGCCGTTTCCGGGAAAGGTTCGCAGGCATGCTCCACGATCCGCGGCATTCCGTTCTCGGAACCGTCTAGTCCCCATCGACGACGGAGACCGCTCCCATGCCGACCGGCCGCCACCACCGGCCTGCCGCCTTTCTGACCATCCCACCGCACGCCGCCAACCTGCACCTCCCCACGACCGCGCATCCGCGACCGTCTCCTGACCGACCACCCGAACCGAGCCTCGGCCAATCCC
>CAXTOD010000417.1:0-2458 GCA_964245705.1 uncultured Acetobacteraceae bacterium | reverse complement strand
CGCCCTCGGCCGCATCCTGCCGGCCTGGCCGGGCGAGGGCGGCCGCCCGGCTCTGCCGCGCGGGCAGATCCACGCCGACCTGTTCCCGGACAACGTGTTCTTTCTCGGCCGGCGGCTCTCCGGCGTGATCGACTTCTACTTCGCCTGCACCGACCTGCTCGCCTACGACCTCGCGGTATGCTTCAACGCCTGGTGCTTCGAGCCGGACCCGGACGCCGCGGCGGCGCGTTTCGACACCGCTCGCGCGGCACTCCTGGTCCGCGGCTACGAGAGCGTGCGGCCGCTCGAGCCGGCCGAGCGCGCGGCGCTGCCGGTGCTGGCCTCGGGTGCCGCGATCCGCTTCCTGCTGACCCGGCTGTACGACTGGCTGCATCCGCCGCCCGGTGCGCTGGTGACGCCGAAGCACCCGCTCGACTACCTGCACCGCCTGCGTTTCCACCTCGCGGCGGAGGATGCGGCGGCCTATGGAGTCTGAAGCCGCGATCCGCACGGTCGAGGTCTGGACCGACGGCGGCTGCAAGCCCAATCCGGGGCCGGGCGGCTGGGCCGCGCTGCTGCGCTTCGGCGACGCGGAGCGCGAGCTCAGCGGCGGCGCGGCGCAGACCACCAACAACCGCATGGAGCTGACGGCGGCCGCCGAGGCGCTGGAAGCGCTGTCGCGCCCATGCAGCGTGGTGCTGCACACCGACAGCGAGTATGTCCGCAACGGTGTCACACGCTGGTCGACCGGCTGGGTGCGGCGCGACTGGCGCAACGCGTCGGGCGACCCGGTTGCCAACATGGACCTGTGGCGCCGCGTGCTCGACGCGGCGAAACGGCACCAGGTGTCGTGGCGGTGGGTGCGAGGTCATTCCGGAGACGAAAATAACGACCGCGTGGACCGCCTGGCGACATCGGCGCGGCTGATGCTCGGGAAAAGCTGATAAGGTCGCGCCGATGGTTATCATGGCAAAACGACCTGTCGGGGTCGTCTCGGACGCGGGATCTTCCATGGTCGGTCGTCGGCAGTTGAGCAATCACGGCATCGTCGGGGCCAGCCGGATCGCGCTGGTCGCCTGGGGAGCCGTGCTGCTGCTGGTCTGCGGCCTGACCTGGGACCGGCTGGCCGCGGTGCAGAACGAGGATGGCTGGGTCCGGCACACCTACGAGGTGCTGGCCTCGATCAAGGACCTCGAGATCAGCCTGCGCGACGCGGAGTCAGGGCAGCGCGGCTACGTCATGACCGGCGACGAGCGCTATCTCCAGCCCTACACGCAGGCGGCCGACCAGATCGGCGCCGAGCAGGAGGAGCTGCGCCGGCTGACGGTCGACAACCCCGTGCAGCAGTCCCGCCTGCGTGCCCTGGCGCCGCTGCTGCAGCAGCGGCTCGACTTCATGGCCGCGGTGCGGCGGGTGCGGCCGGCGTTCGGGTTCGACCCGGCGCTCGCGCTGATCAGGACCGGCGTCGGGCGCACCGAGATGCTGCAGGCTCAGGCCATCCTGAAGGACATGACCGCCGAGGAGCACGGTCTGCTCGACCGCCGGCTCGCCTCGGCCGCGCGTCGCGGCCGGTGGCTGAGCGCCTCCGCGCTGGCCGGGGCCATCCTGGCGCTGCTCGCCCTGGCCTGGTCCGCTCGCAGCCTGAACGCCGCCTGGATCAGGGCGCGACGCGACGAGGAGGAGCAGCGTACGCTGGCGCTGCGGCTGCGCGCCTCGCTGGACAGCCTGAGCCAGGGGGTGGCGGTGTTCGACGCGGACGGCCTGCTGACGAACTGGAACGAGTGCTTCCAGGTGCTGCTCAGGCTTCCGGAATGGCTGGTCGCGTCGGGCACCGCCTACGTCTCGCTGGTCGCGTACTGCGCCGGGGGCAACGACCAGATCGCGCTGGAGAGCGAGGCGCAGATCCGGGCCGGGGGCACCCAGTCCAGGGGCGAGGCGGTGACCTACGAGCGGACCCGGCCGGACGGCCATCATCTGGAGCTTCGCCGCACGCCGATGCCGGGCGAGGGCTTCGTGCTCACCGTCTCGGACATGACCAAGCGCATGCAGGCCGAGGCGGTGCTGCGGGAAGCCCAGAAGATGCAGGCGATCGGCCAGCTCACCGGCGGCATCGCGCACGACTTCAACAACCTGCTGACCGTGATCCTGGGCAACCTCGAGACCGTGCAGCGCAAGCTCCCCGAGGACCACGTGCTGCAGGCGCGGATCGGCCGCGCGGTGTGGGCGTCGCAGCGCGGCGCCAGCCTGACCGCGCAGCTGCTCGCCTTCGCCCGCCGGCAGCCGCTGGCGCCGGCGCCGATCGACCTGTCGCGCACCGTGCCGGAGCTGGTGCCGCTGCTCGCCCGCACCCTGGGCGAGCGGATCGAGGTGCGTTTCGTCGGCAGCGCCGGCCTGTGGGCTGCCATGGCGGACGCCGCACGGCTCGAGAACGCGCTGCTGAACCTGGCGCTGCACGCGCGCGACGCGATGCCGGACGGCG
>CAXTOD010000416.1:0-2462 GCA_964245705.1 uncultured Acetobacteraceae bacterium | reverse complement strand
CCCCGAGACCGAGTTCCTGCTGCTGGCCTGCCCGCTCACCCCCGCGACCCGGGAGCTGCTGGACGCGCGCCGGATCGGGAGGCTGCCGCCGGGCGCGTTCGTGGTGAACATCGGCCGCGGCGGACTCCTGGCGCAGGACGCGCTGTGCGACGCGCTGGAGGACGGGCGCCTGGGGGGCGCGGTGCTGGACGTGTTCACCCCGGAGCCGGTGCCGCCCGGCCACCGGCTCTGGACCACACGCAACCTGCTGATGACGCCGCACGTGTCCTGCGACGACAGCGAGTCCTACCTGCCGCGCAGCCTGGACATCCTGATGCAGAACCTCCGCGCGATCGGCGACGACCGGACCCCGCCCAACCTGGTGGACCCGTCCCGCGGCTATTGAAGCCGGACCACCGCATCCCCGCGTCCGATCGCGCCCGGCTCCAGCACCCGTGCGGTCAGGCCGCCATGGCCGCGCACGGCGTTGTAGCCGCCGGGTCCGAGTGCGGCCTCCATGCGCGAGCAGGGATGGCACAAGCCGGTCACCTCCAGCACCGCGTCAGCCGATGCGCAGGCGGCGCCCGGTCAAGGCCAGCAGGTTGAGGCCGGACACCAGGAGGTTGCGACGCAGCAGCTCCGGCGCGACCGGCCCCTGCCCCAGGCAGGCCCCGATCACGGAAAGGTGCTCGGCCTGCAGAAGCGTGACCTGCCGGGCGCCCCCGGCGCGGCCGTCGTAATGGTCGCCGGCCAGGCCGTCCTGCGGATCGAGCAGGGCCCGGTCCACCGCCGTCATCGCCGCCCGCCGGTCCGGACGCAGGCCGATCCAGCACAGCGTGCCGGGACGGACCGGCGCGTCGATCAGCCGGGCCAGCGGCGAGGCCGGGTTCAGCATCGGACGCGGCGCGACCGCCGACAGGTCATCCAGCCGTCAAGGAAGCCGGATGCTGGGACGAGCGCGGTGTTCCGTCACATCAGGCCGCGGCGCGACCTCGCCACTGCCTCCGCGGCGGACGGGACGCCGTGGAAGTGCCGGGCGGCTTGGTGCCGGAGCGCCGCCAGGCTGGGCAAGATGCTGCCGTGCATCGGGCGCAACCGGTCATGGGTGGCGAAGAACGCCAGGTCCACGCGGTTGGGCTGCAGGATCGCCGTGCCAACGAACACGCCGTCGATCTCGACCACTTCGCTTTCGACCATCGTCGTCCACCCTTGGCGACGGAGCCTAATCCTCGCCGAGGCCGAGGTCTATCCTGTCCCCATCACCCATTCAAGCGTACGAATTAGTGTAATACGTATTACACTGGATTGGGCGCTGCGTCGGTCGTCCGTCAGGCGGCCGCCCGGGAGGGCGCTCCCGACAAGGCTGCGATCAGCTCCGCCTTCACCGCCTCGGCCCGGTCGTTCGGGATCTGGCAGGTTCCGGCAGCCTCGTGGCCGCCGCCGCCATGAGACAGGCACACGGCACCGACGTCGACGGCCGACGAACGATCGAGGATCGACTTGCCGATGGCGAACACGGTGTTCTGCTTCCTCAGGCCCCACAGCACGTGCGCCGAGATGTCGCAGCCGGGGAACAGGGCATAGACCATGAAGCGGTTGCCGGGATGGATCACCGCCTCGTCGCGCAGGTCGATCAGCGCCAGCTTGCCGTGCACGGTGGTGCAGCGGCGGAGCTGGGCCGCGAACAGGTCCCGGTGGGCGGCGTACAGGTCGACGCGCTCCTTCACGTCCGGCAGCCCCAGCACCTCGTCGATGCCGGCATCGCGGCAGCGCTCGATCAGCTGCATCATGAGGTCGTAGTTGGAGATGCGGAACTCGCGGAACCGGCCGAGCCCGGTGCGGGAGTCCATCAGGAAGTTGAGCAGCACCCAGCCCCGGGGGTCGAGGATCTCCTCGCGGGTGAACTGCGCCGAGTCGGCCTGGTCGACGGCTTCCATCAGGTCCGGACGGACGCGCGGGAAGGCGGCGGCGCCACCGTAGTAGTTGTACACCACGCGGGCCGCGGACGGTGCCGCGGGGTCGATGACGTGGTTGGGATAGGACCGCTCGCCCTTGCGCGACATCTCGCTGGCATGGTGGTCGAAGGCGAGGTGGCAGCCGGCGACGTAGGGCAGGTTGGTGACGATGTCGCGCCCCGTGATCGGCACGATCCCGTCCTGCATGTCCTTGGGGTGGACGAACTTTATCTCGTCGATCAGGTCGAGCTCGCGCAGCAGCATGCCGCACACGAGGCCGTCGAAGTCGCTGCGGGTGACGAGGCGGTGCTTGGGGATCGCCATGACGGCCTACGGCTCCAGATTGAACGCCGCGATGGTGACAGCAGGACGTTAAGATTGTCCTATCGCGCGGCCGCCAGGACCAGCAGGCGGTCGAGGCCGGACGCGCTGCCGAGCACCGCGGCCCGTTCCGGCAGGCTCAGCAGGGCGAGGGCGGCATCCAGCGTTCCCGCCGGCAGGCGTGGGTCGTCGGGAGTGCCCAGAACG
>CAXTOD010000415.1:0-2464 GCA_964245705.1 uncultured Acetobacteraceae bacterium | reverse complement strand
AGGCGGAACGGGCTTGCGTGGTCGGGTCGCCGGAACACGCACAGGTCGGTGACGATCATGTCCACCACGTTCAGCCCGGTGAGCGGCAGGGTGCAGGCGGGGATGAACTTCGGCTCGCCGGCCTTGGAGGTGTGCTCCATCACCACGATGACCTTTCTGACGCCCGCGACGAGGTCCATGGCGCCCCCCATGCCCTTGACCATCCTGCCGGGGATCATCCAGTTGGCGATGTCGCCTCGCTCCGACACCTCCATCGCACCCAGCACGGTGAGGTCGACGTGGCCGCCGCGGATCATCGCGAAGCTGTCGGCGGACGAGAAGTAGGACGACGAGGGCAGCGCGCTGATCGTCTGCTTGCCGGCGTTGATCAGGTCGGCGTCCACCTCGTCCTCGTATGGGAACGGCCCGATGCCCAGCATGCCGTTCTCGCTTTGCAGCGTCACCGACACGCCTGCGGGGATGTTGTTGGCGACCAGGGTCGGGATGCCGATGCCCAGGTTCACCGTGTAGCCGTCGCGCAGCTCACATGCGGCGCGGGCGGCCATCTCGTTGCGCGTCCAGGGCATCAGGCGGCCTCCCTCGGCCGGGTGGTGCGGAACTCGATCCGCTTGTCGTAGGGCGCGCCGCACAGGATGCGCTGCACGAACACCGCGGGCAGGTGGACCCCGTCGGGATCGAGCGCGCCGGCCGGCACGATCTCCTCGACCTCCGCCACCGTGACGCGGCCGCACATCCCGGCCGGCACGTTGAAGTTGCGCGCGGTCTTGCGGAACACCAGGTTGCCGGCGGCGTCGGCCTTCCACGCCTTGATGATGGCCAGGTCGGCCGTGATGCCGCGCTCCAGGATGAAGGTCTGGCCGTCGAACTCCTTGTGGTCCTTGCCCTCGGCGACCAGCGTGCCGACGCCGGTGCGCGTGTAGAAGCCCGGGATGCCGGCGCCGCCGGCGCGCATGCGCTCGGCCAGCGTGCCCTGCGGGCAGAACTCCACCTCGATCTCGCCGGCCAGGTACTGGCGCTCGAACTCCTTGTTCTCGCCGACATAGGAGCTGATCATCCGGGCGATCTGGCGCGAGCGCAGCAGCCTGCCGAGGCCGACGCCGTCGATGCCCGCGTTGTTGGAGGCGACCCGCAGGCGCTTGGTGCCGGCCCGCTCGATCGCGTCGATCAGCCGCTCCGGGATGCCGCACAGGCCGAAGCCGCCGGCCGCGATCAGCATGCCGTCGAACAGCAGCCCGGCCAGGGCGGCGTCGGCATCGGGATAGATCTTCTGCATGGAGCCCGCGTCCCGGCTGGAGGAGTGTCAGCGCTCGAGCGTCATGGCGATGCCCATGCCGCCGCCGATGCACAGCGTCACCAGGCCGCGCCTGGCCTCGCGCCGGCGCATCTCGTGCAGCAGGGTCACCAGCACGCGGGCACCCGAGGCGCCGATCGGGTGGCCGAGCGCGATCGCGCCGCCGTTGACGTTCACGATCTCCGGGTCCCAGCCCATCTCCCGGTTCACCACGCAGGCCTGCGCCGCGAACGCCTCGTTCGCTTCCACCAGGTCGAGCGTCTCGACGCTCCAGCCGGCCCTGGACAGCGCCCGGCGCGAGGCCGGGATCGGCCCGGTTCCCATCACCGCGGGGTCGACGCCGGCGGTGGCGCTCGACACGATGCGCGCCAGCGGCTCGAGGCGCCGCCGCGCCGCCTCCGCCCCGCTCATCAGCACCACCGCGGCCGCCCCGTCGTTGATGCCCGACGCGTTGCCCGCGGTCACGGTGCCGCCTTCCGCAAAGGCCGGCCGCAGCCTCGCCAGCGTTTCGAGCGTGGTGTCGGCGCGCGGGTGCTCGTCGGTCGCGACGGCCTGCTCGCCCTTGCGCGTGCGCACGGTGACGGGAACGATCTCGTTCGCGAACCGGCCGTCCTGCCGCGCGCGCTCCGCCAGCACCTGCGAGCGCAGCGCGAGCGCATCCTGCTCCTCGCGCCCCACCTGCCAGCGCGTCGCCACCGTCTCGGCCGTCGAGCCCATGTGGTAGTCGTGGAAGGCGTCCCACAGCCCGTCGGTGATCATGGTGTCGGCAAGCCGCAGGTCGCCCATGCGGCGGCCGGCGCGCAGGTGGGCCGCGTGCGGCGCCAGCGTCATGTTCTCCTGGCCGCCCGCGACCACCACCGCGGCGTCGCCGCAGGCGATCTGCTGCAGGCCGAGTGCTACCGCGCGCAGGCCGGACCCGCACACCTGGCTCACGCCCCAGGCGGTGGTCTCCCTGGGCAGGCCCGCCGCCATCGACGCCTGCCGGGCCGGGTTCTGGCCCTGCCCGGCCGTCAGGACCTGCCCGAGGATCACCTCGTCCACCTCCGCGGGCGCAACGCCGGCACGCCGCAACGCTTCCCCGACCGCCGCCGCACCCAGCACGTGCGCCGGAACGGCAGCGAACTGCCCGTTGAAGGTCCCAACCGCCGTGCGGACGGCGGAGACGATCACGAT
>CAXTOD010000414.1:0-2472 GCA_964245705.1 uncultured Acetobacteraceae bacterium | reverse complement strand
CGCCTATGCCGCGGCCGCCATCCCGGCCGAGGTGGCGCCGTTCCTCGACCGCATCGCGTCCCGCCTCGCCTCGGCGCACCTGGTGATCGGCCGCGCCGGCGGCTCCTCGGTCGCCGAGCTGGCGGTGGTGGGGCGCCCGTCGATCCTGGTGCCGCTGCCGATCGCCGCCTCCGACGAGCAGACCGCCAACGCCGCGGCCCTGGTGCAGGCCGGTGGCGGCTGGATGCTGCGGCAAACGGAGCTGTCGCCGGACACGCTGGGAGCGCTCCTGGAGGACCTGCTCGCAGACCCCGTCCGGCTGCAAAAAGCCGCAGAATCCGCAGCAAGTCTCGGCCGGCGAGACGCCGCCTTTGCCCTTGCCGACCTGGTCGAACGACACCTCACGATTTCGCGAGATTCCCGCTTGCATCCCGCGCCGGCAAGCTCCATCCCCGGGGCTGCGACTCGGGAGATGCCAGCATGAGAGCCCTGCCCCTATCCATCGGCACCATCCACTTCGTCGGCATCGGCGGGATCGGCATGTCGGGCATCGCGCAGGTGCTGCACACGCTCGGCTACGTGGTGCAGGGCAGCGACATTGCCGAAGGCGCCAACGTGCAGCGGCTGCGTGCCGCCGGCATCCGGGTGATGGTCGGGCACGACGCCGCCAACCTCGGCGATGCCCGCGTGGTGGTCACCTCCACCGCGGTGAAGCGCGACAACCCGGAGGTGGCCGCCGCCCGCGCCCGCCTGGTGCCGGTGGTGCGTCGCGCCGAGATGCTGGCCGAGCTGATGCGGCTGCGCTGGTCGATCGCGATCGGCGGCACCCACGGCAAGACCACCACAACCTCCCTGGTCGCCGCCGTGCTCGAGGCAGCCAAGCTCGACCCGACCGTGATCAACGGCGGCATCATCGAAGCCTACGGCACCAACACCCGCATGGGTGAAGGCGACTGGATGGTGGTGGAGGCGGACGAAAGCGACGGCTCGTTCCTGCGCCTGCCCGCCGTCATTGCGGTGGTCACCAACATGGACCCCGAGCATCTCGACCATTGGGGCACGCCGGAAGCGATGATGCAGGCGTACGACCAGTTCGTGTCCAACGTCCCGTTCTACGGCTTCGCCGTGCTGTGCCTGGACCATCCCAACGTGCAGGGGATGATCCCGCGCCTGTCGGATCATCGCGTCATCACCTACGGCTTCTCGCCGCAGGCCGACGTGCGCGCCGAGCGCATGGTCGCCGACAAGCGCGGCGCCACCTTCGAAGTGGTCGTCACCGACCGCGCGAAGAACCGCACCCGCAAGCTGGGCCCGTTCCGCCTGCCGATGCTGGGCAGCCACAACGTGCAGAACGCGCTGGCCGCCGTCGCCGTCGCGATCGAGATGGAGATCGACGAAAGCACGATCCGTTCGGCGTTCGCCGACTTCCGCGGCGTCAAGCGCCGCTTCACCCGCACCGGCGAGGCCGGCGGCATCACCGTGGTGGACGATTACGGCCACCACCCGGTGGAGATCGCCGCCGTGCTCAAGGCCGCGCGTCAGGCCGGCGCCCGCGACGTGGTGGCGATCGTGCAGCCGCACCGCTACTCCCGCCTGCAGACGCTGTTCACCGAGTTCTGCACCTGCATGAACGACGCCGGCACCGTGATCATCGCCGACGTGTATGCCGCAGGCGAAACGCCGATCGAGGGCATCGACCGCGACAGCCTGGTGGACGGGCTGCGCGCCTCCGGCCACCGGTCCGTGGTGCCGCTGCCCGGCCCGGAGCACTTGGCGGAGATGGTGCACGCGATTGCCCGGCCGGGCGACTTCGTGATCTGCCTGGGTGCCGGCAACATCACCGCCTGGGCGCAGGCGCTGCCGGGGCAGCTGATGTCCCTGCAGAAGAGCCGCGGCGGCCACGCCGCGTGAATGTGGTCCACGCTCCGCCCCCGGGCCGGCACGCCATGTCCACCGGCCTAGGTTCGCTGATGCCGCCGGCGCGCGGCCGCCTGGAGCAGGAGGCGCCGCTGGGCGCACAGACCTGGTTCGGCGTCGGCGGCGCCGCGGAGGTACTGCTGCGCCCGGCCGACGCGGAGGACCTGTCCGCGTTCCTGGCCGCCCTGCCGCCGGAGCTGCCGGTCACCACGATCGGCAAGGCGTCCAACCTGATCGTCCGCGACGGCGGCCTGCCCGGCGTGGTGGTCCGGCTGGCCCGCGGCTTCGGCGAGGTCGCGGTCGAGCCGGATGGTGTCGTCTGCGGCGGCGCCTGCCTCGACATGACGGTGGCCGAGCACGCCGCTGGCGCCGGCCTGCGCGGGCTGGAGTTCCTGGCCGGCATCCCGGGCTCGATCGGCGGCGCGGTGGCGATGAACGCCGGCGCGTACGGCGCCGAGATCACCGACGTGCTGGACTGGGCCGAGATCGTGAACCGCGAAGGCCAGTTCCTGCGCCTGCCGGTGGAAGCGCTGGGCTTCGGCTACCGCCGCTCCAGCCTGCCGGAAGGCGCCGTGG
>CAXTOD010000413.1:0-2474 GCA_964245705.1 uncultured Acetobacteraceae bacterium | reverse complement strand
CGCCACGCCGATCTGGCGCTGTATCGGGCCAAGGCGGATGGCCGCGGCATAGCGCGTTTCTTCGAGCCGGCCATGAACGCCCGCATGCAGGCGCGGCGGGTGCGCGAAACCGATCTGCGGCGGGCGCTGGCCCTGCTGGGCGGCGCCCTGCCCGGGGCGTGACGCGCCGGCGCCTGGACCGCAACCGGTTCACGTCCATCCACCCGCGGCGGTCTGGTTGCCGTCTCGGCGGGCCTGCCTGTCGGCCGGGCGACGACACCTGGCCCGATGAGGCTCCGGTGCCCCGAACCTGAAGTCCGCCGGGCTTCAGGTTCTGCAGGACACCGCGCTTCCCGGTAGAGAGCGGCCTGCTCGTTCCTGGAGGCAGCGTGCGGATCGGTGATCGGCGTCAGCTCCGCGATGCGTCCGGCGCTGGCGCTGCCTGGGAGGCGCCCTTTCCGGCGCCTGACCTTGATGCGTGACGCCCCGGCGCCCGGACCGTAACCGGTTCACGTTCATCCACTGTCGGCGGTCTGGCTTCCGTCCTGACGGGCGACCCCGCCGCCGGGTGATGACACCGGTTCGGTGATGCGCCGGTGGCCCGAACCTGAAGTCCGCGGGGCTTCAGGTTCTGGAGGGCACCTGGCGTCTGGGTGGAGAGCAGCCTGCTCGTCCCCGAAACCCGCATGCGGGTTCCAGGGCAGGACGCTAGGCGACGCGGTGCTTGTGGTGCGACCGGTTGAAGGCGTGGATCTGCTCGGCGGTGATCCAGCCCTTGTGGTCGGTGTCGATCTCGTCAAAGTGCCGGGCCACGCGCGGCCAGTCCGCCAGCTCGGCCTGCTGCCGGGTCAGGCGACCGTCATGGGTGGTGTTGGCAGCGGAGAAGTGCGCCTCGACGCCGCCTGCCACGTGCCGGACCTGCACCTCGGCCGGGTCGGACGCGGGCGGCACGTTGACGGAAACCGGGGTCGGCGTGGAGGCCGCACGGGACGGTGCAGTCTGCGCGAGGGCCGAAAGCCCGGCAAGGCCGCCGCACAGCAGGACGGCGCTGATATTGAGGACCATACGCATCTGGATCGCTTTCCTGACGGCGTCGGATGGGCCGACGGTTGTAAGTTCCCGGCTTTCGGCCTCGAACACACATAGTTGATCAGGAAAAGCTTAAAGGGCGATGAACGATTCGTGATCGACGGGAGCCGGCCGAAGCCGGCCCCCGGACCGGGCCTATTGGCCGCCCGGCGTGTTCGACGGCATGGTGGTGCCGGTGCTGCCCGAGGACGGGGCGCCGCCCGAGGGGGGCATGCTGGACGGAGCCGCCATGCCGGTTCCCGGAGCGGTGCTCGAGGACGGCGAGCTCATCGGCGTGGTGTTGTCGCCGGTGGAGGGGGTGCTGCCGCCGCGGGCCGCCGCGAGGCTCTTCGCGTTTAGCTCCTCGGTCGACGGATCGCCGGCACGCTTGGACTTGGTCTTGGGGCCCTGCATGTGGTCCATGCGGCTCATGTGATGGTGGTGGTGGTGCATCGGCTTGCTGGTGTCGGTCTGGGCCATGGCAGGAACGGCGAAGGCCAGGGCAGCCGTGCAGAGAGAGGCACTCAGGATCGACTTCATGGATGTTCCTTTTCTGTCACGACCGACAGAGCTTGAGGCAAAGAAGAAGCGTCGTCGGCAGACGCTCCGACACGTCCAGGCAACGAACGCCTGCCGTGGCAGTTGCGCCACAGTCAAATAAACCGGAACATCGGCGTGAAAATCAGGCGGCCGGGGCCGGCTTGACCGTCGCGACGGGCTTGGCGGCCGGGGCGGCCGGACGCACCGGCGTGCCGTAGATGTCTCGGGCGCGCTTGAGGAAGGCGCCGACCATCAGCCGGACCGCCTCGTTGAACACCACGCCGATCGCAGCCTGCAACAGGCGCGAGCGGAACTCGAACTCGACGAAGAAGTCGACCAGGCAGCCGCGCGGGTCGGGGGTGAAGGTCCACACGTTGTTGAGGTAGCGGAACGGACCCTTCTCGTAGCGGACACGCACCGTGCGCGGGCGGTCCAGCGCCACCCGGCTGGTGAAGCTTTCCCGGAACGGGCCGAAGCCGATGCTCATGTCGGCGACCAGCTCGGTGTCGGTGTGGCTGCGCACCCGGGCACCCGTGCACCAGGGCAGGAACTCCGGGTAGCGGCCCACATCGGCCACCATGTCGAAGAGCTGCTCGGCGGTGTAGGGGATGAGGCGGCGTTCGGCGTGGGTCGGCATCAGGATGCTACGCACGAGCCTGCCAGACGTGCCGCGCGCGCATCGCGCAGTGCAGCAAAATCCGCATCGGCATGATACGACGAGCGGGTCAGCGGCGTGGCGCTCACCTGCAGGAAGCCCTTGGCGCGCGCCATGGACGCGTACTCGGCAAACTCGTCCGGGGTCACAAATCGGTCCACCGCGGCGTGCTTCACGCTGGGCTGGAGGTACTGGCCGAGCGGATAGTAGGGCACGTCCTGCATCGCCTGGA
>CAXTOD010000412.1:0-2476 GCA_964245705.1 uncultured Acetobacteraceae bacterium | reverse complement strand
GTCAAGAACCTGTTCGACGTGGCCGGCGACACCACCATTGCCGGCTCCGCCGTGCTGGCGGACGCGCCGCCGGCCGTGCGCGACGCCACGGTCGTCGCCCGGCTGCGCGAGGCCGGCGCGGTCCTGCTCGGCCAGCTCAACATGGACGAGTTCGCCTACGGCTTCGCCACCGAGAACCCGCACCACGGAGACACCGCCAACCCGCACGATCCGTCCTGCATCGCCGGCGGCTCGTCCGGCGGCTCCGCTGCGGCGGTCGCGGCCGCCCTGGTGCCGCTTAGCCTCGGCACCGACACCAATGGCTCGATCCGGGTGCCGGCCTCGCTGTGCGGCGTGTGGGGCTGCAAGCCGACCTACGGGCGGCTGTCGCGGGTCGGCGTGTTCCCGTTCGTGCACGGCCTCGATCACGTCGGGCCGTTCGCACGCAGCGTGCGGGACCTCGCCCTGGCCTACGACCTGATGCAGGGGCCGGACCCGGACGACCCGGCGCAGGTGCCGCGGGCGGCAGAGCCCTTGTCGGGCGGGCTCGAGATCCCGGTTCCGGACCTGCGGGTCGGGGTGCTGCAGGGCTGGTTCAGGGAGAACGCGTCCGGCCAGGCGCTGTCGGCGGTGGAGCGGGTCGCGGAGGCCCTCCGGCAACGCGGCGCGGTTGTGGACGCGGTCGAGCTGCCCGGCGCGGAAGCGGCACGATCGGCCGCGTTCTGCCTGACCGGCGCCGAGGGCGGGACCCTGCACCTGCCGAGGCTGCGCACGCACGGCCACCTGTACGACCCGCGGGTGCGCGACCGGCTGATCGCCGGCGCCATGCTGCCGGCGGCGGTGGTGCTCCAGGCGCAGCGGGTGAGGGCGATGCTGCGTGAGGAGGCGGCGCAACTGTTCCGGCGGGTGGACCTGCTCCTGGCGCCGGCCACCCCGACCACGGCGGTGCCGCGTGGCGACGCGACGATCCGGCTCGGCGGACGATCGGTGTCGGCGCGCGCCAACATGGGCCTGCACGCGCAGCCGATCAGCTTCATCGGCCTGCCGGTGGTGTCGGTGCCGGTGCAGGCGGCGCAGGACCCGCTGCCGATCGGGGTGCAGCTGGTCGCGCGGCCCTGGGCCGAGGGCCTGTTGCTGCGGGTCGCGCGCCGGCTGGAATGCGACGGGGTGTCGACCTGCCGGACGCTGCCCTATGGTTGATCCTCGTCCGCAGCGTTCGGCCGGGATGCGGTGGGCGATGGCGGCGAACGCGTGACGCGCGCCGGCGAGGCGGCGCTGGTCCGCCTGGTGCTGGCCTGTGCCGCGGTCATCGGCATCATCCTGGTGTTCCGGGTGCCGCCGATGGGCGGGTTCGACGAGGCGTTCCATTGGCGCCGCGCCCTGCAGGTGGCGGCGCTGCATCCGCTGGCGGTCCGGCTCGGTCCGAACGACTGGGGCGGGCGGCTGGATGCGCGCGCGATGGCGTTCGAGGCCCGCGCCGACCAGGCGATCGCCAACGGCACGCCGATGTCGGTGGCCGCGATGGCCGCGCTGTCGGACCGGCTGTCGCAGGCGCCGCGGAGCCTAACAGTCGTCTCCTTCCCGTCGACCGGGTCGTTCTCGCCGCTGGCCTACCTGCCGTCGGCGCTCGGGATCATGGCGGCGCGGACCCTGCACCTCGAACTGTTGTCGCAGTTTCACGCAGGACGCCTGGCCAACCTGCTTGCCTATCTGGTGCTGGTCTGGTGCGTGGTGCGGGCGCTGCCGCTGGGACGGCTGGCGGCGCTGGCGCTGTTCACGGGACCGACGGCGCTGCACCTGGCAGGCAGCTTCAGCGCCGATCCGATGAGCAACGTTCTGCCGGCCCTGTTCGCGGCCTGCTGCCTGCGCCTGCACCTCCATCCGGACCGGCTGTTGCCGCGAGGCTGGACAACCGGCCTAGTCGGGCTGCTGGTGCTGGTCGGGCTGCTGAAGCCTGTCGGCGTCGTGCTGTCCGGGCTGGTCCTGCTCGTGCCGTCCAACTGCTTCGCGACAAGGCGTACGGCCTGGCTGTTCCGCCTCCTCGCCGTTGCCGCCTGCTGCGCCACCACCCTGGCCTGGACCCTGTCCTATCCCTTCGTGCCAGGCCGCTACTGGCACACCGGCGCGGAGCCGCACGCCGCGGTGCGGGCGATGCTGCATGCGCCGCTGCATGCGGCGGCCTCCGTGCTGCGCAACGGCTGGAACGACCGCTGGTTCTGGTGGGTCGACGGCTGGGGACGCTACGGCGGCGGCCCGAGCCCGTACCACTTCACGGTGCCCGTGGCGCTTGCCGCGGCGTTCCTGCTGGCGTTGCTGGCGCTTGCGGCGCCTCAGAAGGCTCGCGTCGGCGGTCCGATTGCGCTTGGGGCGCTCACCACGGTCGTCGTCATCGGTGCGGCGATGCTCTTGGGCGACGGAATCATCACGCCGGCGATCTCGGTGCTCTCGGCGATCGAAGGGATCGACGTCGTTTCGAAGGCGTTTCACCCGTTCATCG
>CAXTOD010000411.1:0-2480 GCA_964245705.1 uncultured Acetobacteraceae bacterium | reverse complement strand
CCCTGGCGCAGGACTGCCACGACCGGCCCCAGGCCGAGCGCGCGCGGGGCGGGCGGCAGGTGGCGCGGCAGCTCTGCTTCGACCGTTATGTCGGCCGCCTGCTGGCGCTGGCGCAGCCGGCGATGCGGCGGATCTCGGTGGTGGTGCCGAGCTTCAACTATGCCCGCTACATGCGGCAGCGCCTGGCCTCGATCTTCGCGCAGGGGCACCCGGTGCAGGAGGTGATCGTGCTCGACGACGCGTCCGCCGACGACAGCGTGGCCGAGGCGCGGGCGGCGGCGGCGGACTGGGACCGCCAGGTCCGGGTGGTGGCGCAGGCGCGCAACTCCGGCTCGGTGTTCCGGCAATGGCAGCGGGCGGTCGCGGAGGCCAAGGGGGACTGGATCTGGATCGCCGAGGCCGACGACGCGGCCGATCCCCGCCTGCTGGAAACCCTGGCGCAGGCGCTGGACGGGGCGCCGCGCGCGGTGATGGCGTTCTGCGACAGCCGCGCGGTGGACGCCGCCGGCAGCACCGTGTCCGACAGCTACAAGCCGTACTACGCCACCACCGCCGGCACCACGCTGGACAGCGACGGGCTGCACGAGGGGCCGGCCTTCGTGCGCGCCTGCCTCGGCGAGCGCAACCTGATCCTGAACGCCAGCGGCGTGCTGTTCGAGCGCCAGGCGCTGCGCGCCGCCCTTGCCCGGCTCGGCGACGAGCTGCTCACGTTCCGCGTCGCCGGGGACTGGCGGCTCTACATCGAGCTGCTCGACCAGCCCGGCGTGCAGGTGGCGTATGTCGCGGAGCCGCTGAACATCCACCGCCGGCATGGCGACAGCACCACGCACCGCCTCGCGGCGCAGAAGCACCTGGGCGAGGTCGCGCGCATCCACCGGCTGATCGGGCGCGGACCGGCGGTCCTGGACGCCGACCGCATGCGCCAGCGCGCCTATCGCAGCCAGCTCGCGCAGCAGTTCGGGCTGCGCCTCGCCGGCGAGTGAGGCGGGGTGGCGACGCGGTCGTGACCGTCGTTCAGGCCGCCTGGGCGGTCTCGGCCTTGCGGGCGGCGTCGATGCAGGCGGTCACCGCTTCGGCCAGCGAGCTGGTGAAGTAGTCGGCGCCGATCGAGCGCTGCACTTCCCGGTCGGTCAGGACGGAGTCTTCCGCCGGCCACAGCCCGACCAGGATCGGGGTGCCGCGCGGCAGGCGCTGGCGCAGGCGCTGCATCAGGTAGCGCAGGTGCGACGGGCTGCCGCTGATGTCGAGATAGGACACGCAGGCCATCGCCACGCCGGACACGTCCAGGGTCTCGATCTTCTCCCGCGACACGTCGCCGTAGCCGACCAGCCGGCTGCCCAGCCCGTGCTTGCCGACCAGCTGCGCCAGGATCGTGGAGGCGGCCTCGTCCAGCGGGCCGCGGCCGCCGATGCACATCACGGCGCCCGGGCCGCGCCAGATCGGCGCCAGGCTTTGCGTCTCGCCCTCGACGCTGTCGGGGTGGGGATGGGAATAAAGGTCGTGCTCGTCGTGGCGCGGGTCGATCGCCTCCTTGCCGCGCTTCGGCGGCGGCGGCGGCTCGTCCTCCTGGCTGGACAGGCCATCCACCAGCGAGGTGATGGTCGCCTTGACGCGGTCGAGCTGCTCGTGGCCGAGCGTGCCGCGCCGTGCGTCGTTGGCGGCGAGCTGCATCCCCTTGAGCGCCACCTCGTCGTAATAGGTGGTGAGCGAGCACTCGCGCAGCAGCGTTTCGGCGTGGTCCTGCGCCTCGTCGGCGTCGCCGGCCAGGATGCGCTGGTAGAAGCTTTCCACCGGGGTCAGGGCCGGGCGGTCGCCGAGCATGACGTCGAGGAACTCGAGCCGCTTCACGTGCCGGCCCATCACCACCAGGCACAGGGTGAGCGGGGTGGACAGGATCAGGCCGACCGGCCCCCACACCCAGGACCAGAAGATCGCCGCCACCACCACGGAGAACGGCGACAGGCCGGTGGCGTGGCCGTACACCATGGGCTCGATCACCTGCCCGGTCACGCCTTCCACCACCACGTAGAGCACGGCGGTCCAGATCACCATGGACCAGCCGGGCTCGACCGCGGCGGCCAGGCCCATCGGCAGCACCGCCGAGATGAAGGAGCCGACATAGGGCACGAAGCGGAGCAGGCCGGACAGGATGCCCCACAGCACCGGGTTGGGCACGCCGATGATCAGCAGGCCGAGGCCGATCACCACGCCGAACAGGGTGTTGATGCTGAGCTGGGTGACGAAGTAGCGGCTGAGACGCCGGCCGCCGTCGTCGATCGCCAGCGTGGTGCGGTGCAGGTCGTCGGAGCCGACCAGGCGGATCAGCCGGTCGCGCAGGTCCTCGCGCTGCAGCAACGCGAACACCGCCACCACGAACACGATGCCCAGCGTCGCCAGCGGCGACAGGATCGGCGACAGGTAGGTGCGGGCGAGCTGCAGCGGCGACGCGCCGCTGTCGGCGGGTGCGGCCGGCGCCGGGG
>CAXTOD010000410.1:0-2490 GCA_964245705.1 uncultured Acetobacteraceae bacterium | reverse complement strand
TGTTGATTGCCGCTGAGAGTTGACCCGGGGTTTCCGTTGAGAGGTGACCCGGCTGCGTGGTTTATGCCACGCCCGGGGGTGCGGTGGTCAAGTCACGGTTCTTCTCCCTTCTTGGTTTGACGGCGGCGCTGGCCCTGAACCGGAAGCTGTCATTGCCGGTCTCGAGGATGTGGCAGTGGTGGGTGAGGCGATCGAGCAGCGCGGTGGTCATCTTGGGATCGCCGAACACGCCGGCCCACTCGCTGAAGCTGAGGTTGGTGGTGATGATGACGCTGGTGCGTTCGTAGAGCTTGCTGAGGAGGTGGAACAGCAAGGCGCCGCCCGACGGGCTGAACGGCAGGTAGCCGAGCTCGTCGAGGATGACGAGGTCGAGGCGCAGCAGCCGCTCGGCGAGCTGGCCTGCCCTGTTCACGGTCTTCTCCTGCTCGAGCGCATTGACCAGGTCGACGGTGGAGAAGAACCGGACCTTCTTGCGGTGATGCTCGACCGCCTGCACGCCCAGTGCGGTGGCGATGTGGGTCTTGCCGGTTCCCGGTCCGCCGATCAGCACAACGTTGTCGGCGCCGGCCATGAACTCGCCGCGGTAGAGCTGGCGGACCATGGCCTCGTTGACCTCGCTGGACGCGAAGTCGAACCCGGTGAGGTCCTTGTAGGCCGGGAAGCGGGCGGCCTTGATCTGGTAGGCGATCGACCGGACCTCGCGCTCGGCGACCTCGGCCTTGAGCAGCTGGGCGAGCATGGGCACCGCCGCCTCGAACGCCGGCGCGCCCTGCTCGATGAGATCGCCGGCGGCCTGCGCCATGCCGTACATCTTGAGGCCGCGCAGCATGACCACGACGGCGGCGCTGGCGGGATCACGACGCATGGCGCGCCTCCCTCAGCCGGAGCGCGTCATAGCGTTCGACATCGGCCTTCGGCTCGCGCCGCAGGACGAGCGCCTGCGGGGCGTCGATCCTGGCGGCCCTGTCCGCCTTGCCGTCGACCAGCCGGTGCAGGATGTTGAGGATGTGGGTCTTGGTGGGAACGCCCGCCTCCAGGGCCAGCTCGACGGCGCAGAGCACCGCCTGCTCATCGTGCTGGAGGACGAGCGCCAGGATCTCCACCATCTCCCGGTCGCCGCCCGGATGCCTGAGCAGCTGGCCCTGCAGCTGCCGGAAGCCGTCGGGCATGTCGGCGAACGGCGCGCCGTTGCGCAGCGCTCCCGGCTTGCGCTGGACCACCGCCAGGTAGTGCCGCCAGTCGTAGACGGTCGTTGCGGCATGATGGGACCGATCGACGATCCGGCTATGCTCGCACAGGAGCCGCCCCTCGGCAGCGATGACGATCCGCTCGGGATAGACCCGCACGCTGACCGGCCGGTTGGCGAACGAGGCGGGCACGCTGTAGCGGTTGCGCTCGAAGTGGACGAGGCAGGTCGGCGAGACGCGCTTGGTGTGCTCGACGAAGCCGTCGAACGGCCGCCCCAGCCGCATCAGGCTGGCGACCTCTCCGGCCTGCACGGCGGCGATGGTGCCGGGCAGGACGCCATGCTGGATCTCGCCCCACAGCTCGATGCAGCGCCGCTCGAGCCAGCCGTTCAACGCCGCCAGATCGGGGAAGCTCGGCAGCGGCTGCCACAGGCGACGTCGCGCATCCTGGACGTTCTTCTCGACCTGGCCCTTCTCCCAGCCCGACGCCGGGTTACAGAACTCGGGCTCGAACAGATAATGGCTGGCCAGCGCCGCAAACCGAGCGTTGACCTGCCGCGCCTTGCCGGTGCCGATGCGGTCGACCGCGGTCTTCATGTTGTCGAAGATCCCGCGCCGCGGCACCCCACCCAGCACCCGGAACGCCTGGGTCAGGGCGTCGAACAGCATCTCGTGCGTCTGGAGCGGGTAGGCCCGCACGATGAACGCCCGGCTGTGCGACAGCTTGGTGTGCGCCACCTGCAGCTTGGTCCGCTCGCCGCCGAGCACCGCCCAGTCTTCGCTCCAGTCGAACTGGAAGGCCTCGCCCGGCGCGAAGGCCAGCGGAACGAACGTACCACGGCCGCTGGTCTGGGCATCGCGCTGGCGGTCGGCCTTCCAGGCTCGCACGAAGACAGCGAAGCGCCCGTACGAGCCCTGATAGCCCAGCGCCGACAGATCGGCGTGCATCTGCCTGGCCGTGCGCTTCTGCTTGCGCGGCTTGCCGGCCTCGATCCGCAGCCACCCCGTCAGCTTCTCGACAAACGGGTCGATCTTGCTCGGCCGCTCGGGAACCTCGAACTTCGGCTCCACCGTGCCCGCCCGCAGATACTTGCGGATCGTGTTGCGCGACAGACCCGTGCGCCGCTCAATCTCCCGGATCGGCATCCCCTCCCGAAAATGCCAGCGCCGGATCACGCTCAATAACGCCATGTCGATCACTCCCTGATCCCCCGACCCAGCAGCCAGGGACAAGGTCAGAACATGGGTCACTTCTCAGCGGAAACTCGGCTCTCCCCGGGTCAGCTCTCAGCGGCAATCAACA
>CAXTOD010000409.1:0-2504 GCA_964245705.1 uncultured Acetobacteraceae bacterium | reverse complement strand
ATACCAGCGGCCATCCTCTCTGACTCACGCACTTCCGCTTGGCGGTGAGAGGTGATTCCATGCTGTCGGGAGGATGGCACGATGGCGGCAGCGGTGGCGTTGCGGACGGACTTTTCGGCGGTCGCGCTACGGCGGCTGGCGGCGGCGACCCGGCACGCCAACCAGAGCCGTCGCCTGCTGTCGCTCGCCGCCGTGCTGGATGGCATGGATCGCGGCGAGGCGGCGCGCATCGGCGGCATGGACCGGCAGACCCTGCGCGACTGGGTGCACCGCTTCAACGCCCACGGCCCCGACGGGCTGAAGGACAGCTGGTCCAAGGGCAACCCGCCCCGCCTCAGCGTCGAGCAACAGGCCGAACTTGCCCGCCTGGTCGAGACCGGGCCGGACCGCGCGGTTGACGGCGTGGTGCGCTGGCGGCGCATCGACCTGCAACGCGTTGTCGCCGAGCGCTTCGGCGTCCGCTATCACGAGCGCACGATCGGCAAGCTGCTCAAGGGGCTCGGTTTCACCCGGCTCAGCCCGCGCCCGCGCCACCCCGATCAGGACCCGCGCACGATCGAGGTGTTCCGGCAAACTGGCCGGCGACGCTGAAGGCGCACACCGCGCATATCGCGCGAAGCAGGCCGATCGAGATCTGGTTCCAGGATGAGATGCGCCTTGGCCAGAAGAACGGCTTGGTCCGGCAGTGGGCGCGCAAAGGATCACGGCCCCGCCAGCCCGCCGACCAGCGTTACGAGAACGCCTACCTGTTTGGCGCCGTCTGCCCGGCGCGCGGCGTCGGCGCGGCGCTGGCGATGCCGCACGCCGACACCGAAGCCATGCAGCTTCACCTCGACGAGATCAGCCGCACGGTGCGGCGGCGGGCGCACGCCGTGCTGCTGCTCGACCGGGCGGGGTGGCACACCACCGGCGATCTCGTGGTGCCGAAGAACCTCAGCCTGGTGTTCCTGCCGCCGCGCTCGCCCGAGTTGAACCCGGTGGAGAACGTTTGGCAGTACCTGCGGGCGAACTGGCTGTCGAACCGGGTGTTCGACAGCTACGAGGCGATCATCGATGCCGCCTGCGAAGCCTGGAACAGGCTGACCAAGCAGCCCGACACCATCACTTCCATCGCCATGCGGGAATGGGCCCATACAGGTCATTCATGAGGGCCGTTGGTATCATACTCGGTTTGCCCGACGCATCGGCGCGGTGCGGACGCGATGAGAAAATCGAGGCCTCATACCAACGTGCGCTGATCAGAACCGATGTGCCCAGTCGCGCAGGCCGATGGACATGATCTTCCAGGGCTGGTCGGTGAGCCTGTTCCAGGCCGTGCAGCAGCGGTCCACGATGTCCTCGTAGGACGTGAACACGCGGTTGCCGAGCCAGTTGTCGCGGAGGAACTGCCACACGTTCTCCACCGGGTTGAGTTCGGGGGCGCGAGGCGGCAGCGGCAGCAGCGTGATGTTGTCGGGCACAACGAGGTCGCCGGAGACGTGCCAGCCGGCGCCATCCAGCATCAGCACGGCGTGAGCGCGACGAGCGACGGTGCGGCTGATCTCAACAAGGTGCGCGTTCATCGCTGCCGTGGTGCAGCGGGGCAGCACAAGGGCGGCGCCCTTGCCCTTTGCAGGGCAGATCGCCCCGAAGATGGTGGCCGATTGGGTGCGCTGGTCGTGCGGCAGGCGCGGGCGGGTGCCCCGGCGTGCCCACAGCCGGGTCAGGGTGTTCTTCTGGCCGATGCGCGCCTCATCGGCCCACCACAGCTCGATCGTCGTGCCGGGCTTCAGCTTGACGCGGATCGCGTCCACCGCGGCGGGCAGGTTCTTTTTTGCACGCCGCCAGCGCGGCCGGGTCCTGGGCATAGTGCCGGGGCCGCGCCGACATCTTGGCAAACCCGAGCTTCTTCAACTCGCGGCCCACCGTGGTCTCATCCAGGCTGACGCGGAAGCGGGCGTGCAGCCACGCCGCCAGATCCTTGCGCCGCCAGCGCACCACGCCGTCCTGCTCCGGGTCGGGGCCGCGCTCCACCGCCTCGGCCAACGCTTGGCGCTGGGCGTCGCTGAGCTTGGGGCGCTGACCCGGTGCCTTGCCGTCGACCAGCCCTGCCGGCCCTTCGGCGTTGAAGGCCAGCACCCAGTCGCGCACCGTCTGCAGGCCGACGGCACCGACCCGTGCCGCCTGCGTACGGCCGCCGCCATCACAGATCACGGCCAGCGCCAGCAGTCGCCGGCTCTGGCCGGCGTCGCGGCTGGCCCGAGCCAGCCGGCGCAGGTCATCGGCACTGAAGTCAGGGCGAAGCGGCACGGCGGCGGACATGGCAAACCCTCCGGTTTGTCCCATCGAATCAAATCCGCTGCCGACGCGAAAGCCCGTGAGTCCCGCTCAGCACTCACCGGTATTAGGACGATGGCAGCGGGTTCGACGTGCCGGCACGCACGGCGTTCCGGCGGCCGCGGCGGCATGGCTGCGGCGAGCGTTCGTGCCTGGGCGCGCCGGGTCACGCCGAGCTGTCCTGGGAG
>CAXTOD010000408.1:0-2529 GCA_964245705.1 uncultured Acetobacteraceae bacterium | reverse complement strand
CCCCGGTGCCGCGGCCGGATGCAGCCGGTCGACCGGCGCCGCGTCCAGCGCCTCGTCGGCACCCCACTCGATCTGCAGCCGCAGAAGGGCCAGCGCGTCCACCGAAGCTCCCCGTGTCGCTCCGGCAGGGATCGAACCGCGGCCGGTGTCCCGGAGGGACCGGCCGGATGCGGTTGGCGCGGGCCGGAGGAGCCGCTAGCCTTCGGCGTTATGCCATTCCCGCTCGTCCTGCGCATCGTCCCGGTCGCGGCACTCCTGCTCGTCCCGGTGCCGCGGGATGCCGTTGCCGGTCCCGCGCCGATCCCGGCACCGGTGCCAGCACCCGCGCTGGGATCCTACCTGGCCGCCACGGTGGCGGGCTACCTGGGCGACAACGGCGTTGCGGCCGACCTGCTCCTGGAGTCCCTGTCGCACGATCCGGGCGAGAAGGAGCTGCTGCAGCCGGCCTTCCTGTTCTCGACCCTGGCGGGGCGACCGGAGGCTGCGGCGCTGGCGGTCCGCGTGCCGCCCAGCCTGATCACCGCGCTGGTGCTGGCCAACGACGCCGCCGCGCGGGGCGACTGGGCGTCGGCGATGCGGAACCTCGACGCCCTGCCGGGCTCCACCCTGAACCAGGCGATCCGCCCGCTCCTGCTGGCCTGGGCACAGCAGGGTGCGGGCGACACCGACGGCGCGCTGCGCACCCTGGCGTCGGCCGGAAGCGGCGGCCCGCTGGCCAGCGCCTGTGCGCTGGAGGCGGGGCTGATCGCGGAAACCGCCGGGCGCACCGCGGCGGCTGCCGGCCTTTACCGCAACGCGACCACCCTGTTCTCGGATTCGAGCCTGGCGGCGGTGCAGGAGGCGGGCGGCTTCCTGGTCCGCACCGGTCACGCGGACGAGGCGGGTGCGATGCTGCAGAACCTGGTGCAGCACATCGGGCTGCTGGGCATGGTGCAGCCGGCGCTGCTCGACTCGCTGCGCAGCCCGGTGGTGCGCGACCCGAAACAGGGGCTGGCGCACGCCTATCTGGCGATCGCCGCCCTGCTGCAGGACCCGAACAACGGCGGCGGCGGCAAGGGCGCCAAGGAGGCGGCCGGCTTCATGCTCCGCTTCGCGCTCGACCTCGAGCCCGGCCTGGCGCCGGCGCGGCTGATGATGGCGGAGCTGCTGGCGCCGGAGCATGCCGGGACGGCGATCGCGGTGCTGGCGGGCATCCCCCACGACGACCCGCTGGCGCCGCTGGGCGAGCTGCGCTCGGCGACCCTGGCCGCAGCCACCGGGCACCGCGACGACGCCGTCGCCCGGCTCGGGGCGCTGGTGCGCGCCTTTCCCGACCGGCCGGAGCCGGCGCAGGCGCTGGGCGACGTGCTGTCGGACGCCAAGCGCTATGGCGAGGCGGTGTCGGCGTTCGACAGGGCGATCGACGACCGGCGCAGGCTCGAGAACGGCAACTCCGGGCTGGCGGCGGAGGACTGGCGGCTGCTGTTCTCGCGCGCGGTCGCGTTCGACCGGCAGGACCGCTGGCCGCAGGCGAAGGCGGACCTGCAGGGGGCGCTCGCCTTGTCGCCCGAGGAGCCGTTCGTGCTCAACTACCTCGGCTACAGCATGGTGGAGCGGCACCAGGACCTGCGGGAAGCCCGCTCGCTGATCCAGCGCGCGCTGGACAACAGGCCGGACGACGGCTCGATCCGCGACAGCCTGGGCTGGGCGATGCTGCGGCAGAACGACGTGCCGGGCGCGGTCCGGACGCTGGAACAGGCGGCCGAGGAGATCCCGGAGGACCCCACCGTGAACTACCACCTGGGCTCGGCGTACTGGGCCGCCGGGCGGAAGATCGAAGCGGAGGACCAGTGGCGCTGGGCGCTGGTGCTGCACCCGGAGCCGGACGACCTGGCCAGGATCCGCGACGCGCTGCGGCAGGCGGGCGTCCCGGCCGCGCCATGAGCGGGACCGCCGCGAGCGGCATCGACGGGCGGCTGGTCGAGCGCGCCCATGCCAAGGTCAACCTTTACCTCCACGTCACCGGGCGGCGGGGGGACGGCTACCACCTGCTCGACAGCCTGGCGGTGTTCGCCGGCGCCCACGACGTGCTGTCGGCGACGCCGGCTCCCGGGATCGGCGTGTCGGTGTCGGGCCGGTTCGGCGCGCTGCTGCGCGGGGAGGACGCGTCGTCCAACCTGGTGCTGCGGGCGGCCCAACTGTTGCGTGATGCGGGCCACGGGACGGCCGACGCCGACGTCGCCTTCGTGCTGGAGAAGAACCTGCCGGTCGCGTCCGGCATCGGCGGCGGCTCGGCCGACGCGGCGGCGGCGCTTCGGCTGCTGTGCCGGCTGTGGCCGGATGGGGGGATCGACGCCGTCCGCCTGGGAGCGCTGGCCGTGTCGCTCGGCGCGGACGTGCCGGTCTGCCTGTCGCAGCGCCCGGCCCGGATGGGCGGCATCGGCGACGCGCTGTCCGCGGCGCCGGCGCTGCCGGAATACGGCCTGCTGCTGGTCAATTGCGGGATGGCGGTGTCCACGCCCGCGGTGTTCCGGGCGCGGGCGCCGGGGG
>CAXTOD010000407.1:0-2539 GCA_964245705.1 uncultured Acetobacteraceae bacterium | reverse complement strand
TTCGACCGATGCTTCGGCGCTCCTGGCCGCCTCGTCGGCGCCCGGTCCGGCACGATGCCGCTGTGCCCGTTCAGGGTGACGCGGTGCAGCTTCACGCCCGTCGCCGCCTCGGCGGTGCCGGCGCTGCTGAGCACCTCGATTGCCAGGTGGTTGGGGAACACGTAGTCGATGGTGTAGCCGAGCTGCACCAGCACCGCCTCGACCTGGGCGATCTGGGCGTTACTCGGCGCATACTGGCTGACGAACTGCTGCACCGACAGGAACTTGTGGTAGCCCGGCCCCGGGGTCTGCAGCGCCCGCGCGGCGGCCTCGGCCCCTTGCGGGTTCTGGATCGGCAGGTAGACGGTCTGGGCGAGGATGTCGCCGACCGACACGTCGCCGGCCGTCGCGGCATGGCCCGGCGTCGCGACCGCGCCCAGGGCGAGGCCGGCCAGGATCGAGGTCACCGACACGGAAAGCCGCTGCTTGAAGCTCTGTACCATCGAGATCCCGTTCTCATGCGGTGCGACGTATGCCGCCCGTTGTGACAAAGTGTGGTCGGACGAGACGGGTGCGGTCAAGCAACAAAGCGCAGGACGCAACGAGCGCCGGGCGGCGGCCGGGTCAGAACATGCAGACCAGGGTCAGGCCGCCGATCATCAGCGCGCCGCCGACGACCCGCCACAGCGTCGCCGGGTGGCGCTCGAACCCGACCACGCCGAAATGGTCGAGCAGGATGGCCGAGACCAGCGTCGCCGTCACCACGATGCCGTTGAAGCTGGCGGCCCCCAGCTTCCCCGCGAACAGGATCGTGGCAATGATCGGCACCACCGCGATCACGGTGCCGAGCCAGGCCCACCAGGGGGTGTGGGCGAAGCCGGACGCGGTCGGGAACGGCTCGCGGCTGAGCAGCAGGCCGAGCCCGGCGGCGCTGCCGGAGATGGCGCACACGAACAGCGTGCACCACCAGGGGCGGGCGAGGGCGCGCATCAGCGTGGCGTTGGTGCCGGAATGGATCGCGTTGAGCAGGCCGACGAAGGCCACGAAGACGTAGGCGAGGATCTGCATGGACGCCCGGTCTCCGGCTCGGCGAAGCCTACTCCTGGACGATGATGGAGATCCTGCCGTCGCGCTCGGCAATCGCATAGCGTACCTGCGCGATCTCGTGCAGCCCGCGCTGGCGCACCGCGTACATGACGTCGGACTTCTGGATGGCGAGCTGGCGCATCCGCTTCTCCTGGAACTGCCCGTCCTCGAACACGATCACCGGCGTGCCGTCGACGATCCGCCCGAACCGGGGCGAATACATCTTCAGCCAGGTCACCAGCCGGTGCATCAGGCCGAAGGTGATCACCACGCTGACGCCAGCGGTGACCGAGTGCTCGTCGCTGAGCACCCCGGTCAGGGTGGTGCCGGCGACCAGGAACAGCACCACCAGGTCGAGCGGCGCCAGCTGGCTCGAGGTGCGCCGGCCCAGGAAGCGCAGCGCGAACAGCAGGATCCAGTAGGCCGCCGCGGCGCGCAGGATCACGTCCATCGCCGGTGCCCCCGTGGACGGGCCGGGACCTGTCGGCTCATGGCAGCACCACCTGGGTCCACTCCACCCTGTGGCGCCGGTCGGGCAGGTCCGCGGTCGTGTCGGCGCCGGTCCAGGCCTGGAGGTGGACGATGCCGGCCGTCGCGGGCATGGCGTCGAGCCGGATCTTCGCGTCGGCCTGCCGTGGCGCCACGGTGAAGTGCAGCACCAGCCCCTTGCTTCCGACCAGGGTCGACTCCGTGTCCGGCACCGTCCGGCCGAGGCCCATCGGCTCGATCAGCTTGCCGGACACGAACACGCCCACCGGCTCCGGCGCGTCGCCGGGATTGGACATGCGCAGCGTGACCTGGGTCGGCGTTCCTTCCCGCGCGGCCGGCTCGTAGTCCACGTGCAGCGAGCCGTCCGGGGCGCTGGCGGTGCGGTGGCTGAACGGGCCGCGGCCCAGCAGCCCGGACAGGCAGACCACCAGGAAGCTGGCCATCACCACCAGGCCGACCCCTTGGGCGATCGTCCAGCGACGCTCGAACTCCTGGTCGTAGCCGACCTCCAGCTCATCGTTGACCCGGTCGGCCCCACGTGCCGGTTCCGCCATGTGCTCTCCAGGGCCGAGGCCGCCGACCGGTCAGGCCCGCTCGCGTTCCGGCAGCAGGCCGCGCATCCGGTCGGCCAGGCCGGTGCTGCCGTTGCGCTCCGCCAGCGCCAGCGCGGTGGCGCCTTCCCCGTCGCGGTGCAGCGGGTCGGCGCCGCGCTCGAGCAGGAAGTCCGCCATCGCCTCGCGTCCGAACATGACGGCGAACATCAGCGGCGTCCGCCCGAGATGGTTGGGCAGGTCGATCGCCGCACCCGCCTCCAGCAGCAGGCGCGCGAGCGCCACGTCGCCCTTGAACGCGACCCCGGACAGGGCGGTGCTGCCCTTCGCGTCCGCCAGGTCGGGCGCCGCGCCGCGCCGGAGCAGCAGCGCGGTGGCCGCCGCGTGGCCGTTGTAGGCGGCCAGGATCAGCGCGGTGTAGCCGCGCCCGTCCG
>CAXTOD010000406.1:0-2540 GCA_964245705.1 uncultured Acetobacteraceae bacterium | reverse complement strand
CGCAGGACCCGGGCGAGACCGGCCACGTAGCGCAGCCGGCCCCCCAGCACTGGCCACCCCGCCGCCCGCACCGGCACGAACCGGCGATCCGGGAACGGCGCTCCCGAGGGCGGACGGCCCAGCACCAGGTCCTGCGGCCGCGCCATGCGGTGCACCAGCAGCCCGATCGCGCCGACCGCGTCCGACGAGAACCCTTCCCGTGGCGGCAGCACGATCGCGACCCGGCGCTCCGGCACCGGGCTCATCCGGCGCTCAGGCCAGGTCCTCGTACTTGCCGAGCCGCCAGCCGGCCGGCTCCTCGGCCGCCGCCCGATACCATTCCTCCAGCAGCGGATGGGCCCGCACAGCGTCGCGATACGCCCCCGCCACCGGCCCCAGCGGCACCCGGTAGGAGACCAGACGCGCCGCCACCGGCGCGAACATCGCATCCGCCAGCGTGAAGCCGGCCCCGAACAGGTACGGACCCCCTGCGCCGTGCGCGGCGCGCGCGTCGCTCCACAGCCGCTCGATCCGGTCGAGGTCGGCCTGCACCTCCGTCGCGATCCCGTCCCGGAGCGCCCGGTCGCGCCCGAGGTTCATCGGCAGGGCGACCCGCAGCGCCCGGAACCCGGCATGCATCTCGGCCGACAGCACCCGGGCATGGGCACGGGCGGCACGACCGGCCGGCCACAGCGACGGCGCCAGCTCCGCGCAGTACTCGCCGATCGCCAGGCTGTCCCAGACCCGGTTCCCGTCATGCTCCAGATACGGCACCTGCCCGCTGGGCGACACCGCGAGCACCGCCGAGCTGCCGCCCTCGGCCAGCGGCAGCACCCGTTCCTCGACCTCCAGCCCGGCCAGGCGCACCGCCAGCCAGCCGCGCAGCGACCAGGACGAGTAGCGTCGTGTGCCGATGAAAAGCGTGCCGCTGGCCATGTCCCCGCTCCGGTCGATGCAGTCCGGCCGGTTCTGTAGGACGGGCCGGCGCACCCGGCAAACCGTTGGCGCGTGCTACGCAGCGCGCCGGATGAAGCCCCCGCCCAGGATGCGGCTGCCGTCATACACCACGCAGGCCTGTCCCGGCGCCGGCAGCGCCGGCTCGTCCAGCAGAACCGCATCGCCCAACAGCACCGCAGGCCGCGCCGCCTCGCGCGCGCGCAGCTGCACCTGGCAGCGCAGCCCGCCGCCGTCCGGCCGGTCGACCAGCCAGTTCGCGTCGCGAAGGCCGAGCGACCGCACCGTGGCCCGGCCATGCGGCGCCACCACCACCCGCCGCGTCGCCGGATCGAGCGACACCACCCGTTGGCGCTCGCCATCGTGCATCGCCGCCGCCCCGAGCCGCCTGGTCTGGCCCACGGTGTAGCCGGCGAGCCCCTCGTGGCGGCCCAGCACCGCGCCGTCTTCGCCGACGATCTCCCCCGGCTCCGCGGTCTCGGGCCGCAGCCGCGCCACCAGCGCCGCATAGGAGCCCTCCGGCACGAAGCACAGATCCTGGCTGTCCGGCTTCGCAGCCACCGGCAGGCCGAGCCGCTCCGCCTCCTGCCGCACCACCGCCTTGTCCGGCATGTCGCCGAGCGGGAAGCGCAGGAACTCGAGCTGGTCGCGCGTGGTGCCGAACAGGAACCAGCTCTGGTCGCGCCCCCGGTCGGCCGGGCGATGCAGCTCGGCGCCGCCCAAACCCTCGACCCGCCGGACGTAGTGCCCGGTCGCCATCGCCTCGCAGCCGAGCTCGCGCGCCAGGCCGAGCAGGTCGGTGAACTTGACCCCCTGGTTGCAGCTGATGCACGGCACCGGCGTTTCCCCCGCCGCATAGGAGGCCGCGAACGGCGCGATCACGCTGTCGCGGAACCGCGCTTCCGCGTCGATCACGTAGTGCGGGATGCCGAGCCGGTCCGCCACCCGCCTGGCGTCGTGGATGTCGTCGCCGGCGCAGCAGGCGCCCCGGCGCTTCGCCGCGGCGCCGTGGTCGTACAGCTGCAGCGTGGCGCCGACCACGTCGTGCCCCTCCGCCGCCAGCATCCCGGCCACGACGCTGCTGTCCACGCCCCCGGACATGGCGACGAGAACGCGCATGGATCCGCTCAGCCGGCCTTGGGCAGGCGCACCACCAGCCCGTCGAGCGCCTCGGTGATGACGATCTGGCAGCCCAGCCGGGAGGTCTTCTCCAGCCCGAAGGCGAGGTCGAGCATGTCCTCCTCGTCCTCGGTGGGTGCGGCCAGGCGCGGCGCCCACACCGGATCGACGATCACGTGGCAGGTGGCGCAGGCCAGCGAGCCCTCGCACGCCCCTTCCAGGTCGACGCCGTGGCGGTGCGCGATCTCCAGCACCGACAGCCCCGTCGGCGCCTCCACGGTGCGCGCGGTTCCGTCGTGCTCGATGAAGATCATGCTGGGCATCACGCGACCTCGCCCAGACAGGGCCTCGGGGAACAGGGAGGAATCATGCCGTGGCCCGGAAGCCGGACGCGCCGGCTGCGGCCCGGCCGAGCAGGACCGCGGCACGATCGAGCTCGGCCCCGGAGGTAAAGCGTCCGATCGCCAGGCGCAAGCTCCGCCCCGCCG